>CBIMFG010000092.1:0-8925 GCA_966243125.1 uncultured Niastella sp. | reverse complement strand
AATTAAAAATGATGAATGAGGAATGAGAAAGTGAATACACGTCAGGAAGTAGGAGGTAAGAAGTAAGAAAATTAATATAAGAAAGGGCCCAAGCTGTTGTAACAGATGGGCCCTTTCTTATTCCTTATTTTACTTTCTCATTTTTCATTTCTCTGTTCTTCATTCTTAATTTCTCAGACAACTTTATCGGTTTTCACTTCCCACACCAACGCACTGGCTCCCAAAATCGCCGCATCCGCTTCCTTCAACTCAGAGAACAACAGCTTCACCTTGTTTTGGAAAATAGGCAGCAGGTTCTTCTCCATGTGCTCGCGGGTGGGTTTTAGAATGAGGTCGCCGGCCTTGGTCATACCACCGAACAGAATAACAGCTTCGGGGGAAGAGAACATGACGAAGTTTGATAATGCCAATCCCAGTACCTCGCCGGTAAA
Organism: uncultured Niastella sp.; assembly: GCA_966243125.1. GTDB lineage: Bacteria > Bacteroidota > Bacteroidia > Chitinophagales > Chitinophagaceae > Niastella. The sequence goes on along the minus strand of CBIMFG010000092.1, from coordinate 8,494 downwards.
CTGGTACACTTCCTGGGCTATCGCATCGCCCTGCATGGCGCAATCATATACAATGCGGGAATCAATTTCTTCCTTGGCATAGTTGCGCAGCAGGCTGTCGCGCTTGGGATCACGTTCAAGAAATTCGTTAGCCGTCAATGCTACGCCGGTTGCCGAAGCATAGCTTTCCAGCGAACCACGCAAACCGGTGCCTTTGTGTAAACGGCCGCCAGGGATGGTGGTCGTATGGCCCAGTTCGCCGGCAAAACCGTCGTGCCCATAAATAAGCTGACCGTTGGCCACAATACCGCTGCCTACACCTGTACCCAGGGTTATCATAATGAAATCGCGCATGCCACGGGCTACGCCATACATCATTTCACCCACCGCTGCTGCATTGGCATCATTGGTGAGGGAACAGGGAATTCCGAATTTATCGCTCATTAACTGAGCCAAAGGGATCAGCCCTTTCCAGGGTAAATTCGGCGCATATTCAATAGTGCCCTTGTAATAATTTCCATTGGGCGCGCCAATACCCATTCCACGAATGGCATGCAGGCCGCCTACATGTTCAATGGCCGGAGCCAGCGCTATGGCCAGTTCATCAATATATTCAGAAATATTATTGTGCTTACGGGTTGAAATGGCGCCCCGGTACGAAATATCGCCACGGTGATCTACGATCCCAAAAACGGTGTTGGTGCCGCCAATATCAATTCCTATGGCATACTCTTGTTGTTTCATTGCTATTATTCAATTTTCAGTCATAATGGGCTCTGTGGCCTGTTTTTGCGGCATGAAGATAGTATCATTAATACATAATTCGGTATTAATGACCTCCACCGCTATCCAATTTGTCATAATCAATACCCTGAGCCTTTAAAATGGCCTTGGCGCGAATGGCGTAAAACGCCAGGTAAGCAAAACAAAATACGCCCACTATAAAGGAAGCCTGAATGCCCAGTGAATGGTCATCAGACAGCACACCTTGTAACACCGGAATAAATGCACCACCACAGATCATCATGATCAGGAAGCTGGCGCCTTCGTTGGTATGACGGCCCAAACCGGCAATAGCCAGGGTGAAGATACAAGGCCACAAAGTAGAGCAGAACAAACCCACACTGATAAAAGCATATACACTCACCATGCCATCTGCCAGCATACCAATGATCAGCGCAGTAATACCGCACAGTGAAAAGATCAGTAACTGGCGGGCAGGATTACCCTTGCTCAGCAGATCGCCAATAATAAGGGCGATGATTATCCAGCCATATACTTTAAAAGGCGTGATATCGTGGTGAGCAATCACATTTATAAGCAGGAAAACGCCAAATGCCAGATACGGCATCACAAAGCGCAGTACAGATTTTGCTGAATTGCTGAGGCCAAAGGCGCCTACGGAAGAAGTCCAGCGGCCCATCATTAAACTGGCCCAGTACAACGATACAAAGGGTGCAATATGTTCAGTAGGGAAAGCGCCGCCATCGGGGCCTGTAAGGTGTTTTTTAATGAACATGGGCAGGTTGCTGGCAGTAGCCACTTCCACACCCACGTATATAAAAATGCCGATCATACCCAGCCAAAGCTGAGGATAGCTCAGCGGGCTCTTTTTTGAAGCGGGAGCCGACGTTGTTTTTACGGAATCAACTTCGTCATCATGTTTGATCTGATTGGGAATGGGAGAGATCTTAAAAATAACGGCAACCAAAATGAAAGCCGCACCCAGAATGAGGTAAGGTACTTTTACTGCGCCAATATCAGCTACTTTAGCACCGCCGGTAACGGAACCAAAAATGGCCAAACTTACTACTACAGGGCCCAGGGTTGTACCCAGGTTATTGATACCGCCTGCCATGCTTAAACGCTGGGCACCGGTTTTAGGATCGCCCATTACAATGGCCAGCGGGTTGGCAGCTGTTTGCTGCAGGGAAAATCCCAATCCCACAATGAAAAGGCCCGTGATCATAATAAAGAATGACTCAGTTTGGGCGGCAGGATAGAACAGCAACGTACCCAGGGCTGAGATCACCAGTCCTAATGCAATCCCATTCTTATAACCCATTTTATTTAATATATCACCACCGGCTATTTTACTAACCGCGAAGTAAATAATAGAACCTACTGTATAGGCTGCATAAAAAGCAAAAGCGATCATTTGAGATTGCCAGGGGGCCAGGTGCAGCTTTTCCTGGAAAACGGGGATGAGGATGTCGTTACTGGCAGCTACGAAACCCCAGAAAAAGAAAACAGAAACAAGTACGGCAAATTGCGACCATTTGGTTTGTTGACTCATTGGTTGGTTTTTAGTCAAAAGATGTTTTAAAAATAACGAGTTTTTGCCACAGCCTGCCCCTTTATCCCGGAGGCGGACTGCACAAATTCAATTACCTTTTTAAGCGTTTTTCAAAAGCAATCGCCAAGATACCGCTTTAGCGGCATCGGGCATGAAAATTTCTGTTGCCGCAACCAATAACAGTCTATAAATCGTGTCATATAAGCAATCTTTTGTAATCATTTTTTATAGAACTGCATCATTCAATCAAAATCCTTCCTATATTGAACACACATTTCCTTTTTACTATTAACCTTACTTTATAGAATGGATATATTACATGTAAGCGCGGAATGTTACCCTGTAGCTAAGGCAGGTGGTTTGGGAGATGTGGTAGGGGCCTTACCCAAATACATGAATGACCTGGGGCATTCGGCCCGGGTGGTTATGCCCATGTACCGGACCAAATTTTTATACGCCAATGAATGGGAGGTGGTGCACAAAGCCAGTACCAACATGGGCAATTGGTGGTTCGAATTCACCATCATAAAGGAAAAGACCAACAAACTGGGTTTTGAACTGTACCTGGTAGATGTGAATGGCCTGCTCGACCGCGAAAAAGTATACGGCTACAACGACGACAGCGAACGTTTTACCGCTTTTCAGATCTGTGTGCTTGACTGGGTGAATACCTGGGCAAAAAAGCCCGACATCCTGCATGTGCACGATCATCATACCGGGTTGATCCCCTTCATGACAAAAAATTGTTTGAAGTACCGGAAACTGGCCTCAGTAAAAACTGTATTAACCATTCACAATGCCCAATACCAGGGCTGGATGCCCTGGAGCAAAAGCATATTGATTCCCCAATGGGATATGTGGAAGTGGGGGATGCTCGATTGGAACAACGCCATTAACCCACTGGCCAGCGCCATTAAATGCGCCGATAAAGTAACCACTGTAAGTCCAAGCTATATGCAGGAGCTGAAATGGATGAGCGCAGGTCTGGAAGCACTGTTCGAATATGAAAAAGGAAAATGTGTAGGCATCCTCAACGGCATCGACGCCAAAGTATGGGATCCCGAAACAGATGAATATTTACAGCATCATTTTAATGAGCATGATTACGAAGCAGGCAAGGCAAAAAATAAAATGCTGTTGTGCGATCAGTTTGGTCTCGACTATGACAAACCGTTGATTGGTTTCATAGGCCGCCTTGTGGGTGAAAAAGGCGCCGACCTGTTACCGCAGGTGATCAGTGATTCATTTTATTTTGTTGGCCGCCGCATGAATTTCCTCGTATTGGGCAGCGGTTTCCCCGAAGTGGAAGCGCGTTTGTCAGCGTTAAAACCATTATCACAATCTGACTATAACGTATACATCGGTTATAACGAAGGGTTAAGTCATACCATGTATGCAGGGCTCGATTTTTTGTTGATGCCTTCACGTGTAGAACCCTGCGGTTTGAACCAGATGTACTCCATGCGATATGGCACCGTGCCCATGGTACGCCGCACCGGTGGGTTGAAAGATACTGTTATTGATTTTGGTGACGTGAATGGATACGGTATTTGTTACAACCATGCCAGTGTACCTGATGTTACCCATGCGGTATGGCGTGCAGCCGAAGTGTACCACAATAAAGAAAAGATGAAAGCCATTACGCAGAAAATGATGAACCTCGACTTTAGTTGGGAAAGCAGCGTGAAGCAGTATATACAACTTTATTCGTCGTTAGTAACGCAATAATTGTATAACTTTAAGAAGACAGTTCTACGTTTTTTGTTCTATGTTTTTGTAATAACTCTGAACAAAGAACTCAGAACATAGAAATCGGGATTTAGTAGACCAGTACAAAGAGAATATTAGAACAAAGAATTAGGTTAAAAATTACAACCATGAGCAAACAAGTGATTGCTGTCATCCTGGGCGGAGGAGCCGGTACACGACTTTATCCCCTTACTGCCAGCCGTTCGAAACCCGCAGTGCCTATCGCCGGAAAATATCGTTTGGTTGATATTCCCATCTCCAACTGTATTAACTCCGGTATTAACCGCATGTTTGTTTTAACGCAGTTCAACTCGGCATCGCTGAACAAACACATTAAGAACACGTATCACTTCAGTATTTTCAGCAGTGCATTTGTTGACATTCTGGCTGCAGAGCAAACCCCCGATAATCCATCGTGGTACCAGGGTACAGCCGATGCCGTACGCAAATCATTACGACACCTCAGCCAGCACGATTTTGAATATGTACTCATTCTTTCGGGCGATCAGTTGTACCAAATGGACTTTCAGGACATGATCAACAAACACCGCGAATCAGGCGCCGCCATTTCGGTTGCTACCATTCCGGTGAATGCTAAGGAAGCATCCGACTTCGGAATTCTGAAAGCCGATAAAGACGGCCACATTACTTCGTTCATTGAAAAACCCAAACAGGACTTGTTGCCCGACTGGAAAAGCGAAACCAGTCCCGACATGCAAAAGCAGGGCAGGGTATACCTGGCATCCATGGGGATCTATATCTTCAACCGCAAACTGATCTTTGATCAGTTAACGGAAGAACATAAAAACGCCACCGATTTTGGTAAGGAAATATTGCCCAAATCAATTGGCGTGCACAAGATCATGAGCTACGAGTACGATGGGTACTGGACCGATATTGGCCATATCTATTCCTTTTTCGAAGCCAACCTGGCGCTCACAGCTGATATTCCGCCATTCAATTTGTTCGATAACAGGAACGCTGTTTATACCCGCGCACGCATGTTGCCGCCGGCCAAGATCAGCGGTACCACGCTCGAAAAAACCATCATTGCCGAAGGCAGCATCATCAATGCCAGCCGTATTGAAAACAGCGTGATCGGTATTCGCAGCCGCATTGGACATGGTACAACGGTGGTAAGCAGTTATGTGATGGGCTCCGATTATTTTGAGACCATTGAAGAAATGCAGCATTCACTGGAAAGAGGATTGCCAAAGCTGGGTATAGGTGAGCGATGTTACATTCGCAATGCCATTATCGACAAAAACTGCCGCATTGGTAACGATGTGCGTATCAATGGCAGCAACCACCTCGAAAATACCGATCATTCGTTATACACCATAAAGGACGGAATTGTCGTAGTGAAGAAAGGATCTATTCTGCCGGATGGGTTTGTGATTTAATTCAAGCTATAAGCAGAAAGCCTAAAGCCCAAAGCCAATACAACTGTGCTATTTGCTTTGAACTTTAGGCTTTTACTTTTCTGCTTTAACCTGTATATGTTTACAGCTTATGGCTTATGGCTTACAGCTATTCCGTTTTCAAACTCTTCACCGGATTAACAAGCGCCGCTTTTATTGCCTGAAAACTGATGGTAATAATGGTGATCAGCAAGATTGCCGCCGCACTTACTACAAATAACCAGGCGCCAATACTAACCCGGTAAGCAAAATGGTGCAACCAGTGGTTCAGTACCCACCAGGCCAGTGGAAAAGCGATCAATACGGCCAGCATCACCAGCTTCAAAAAATCTTTTGACAACAACAATACGATCTGGTGTACGGTAGCGCCTACTACCTTTCTTATTCCAATTTCTTTTTGACGTTTTTGTGCGGTAAAGGCGGCCAGGCCAAACAAACCCAAACAGGAAATGATGATGGCCAGTGCGGCAAAGTACCGCGACAAAACCGCCACTCTTTCTTCTGCGGCGTAGAGCTTCCTGTAATCCTCGTCCAGGAAAGCATATTCCAGATCGAGCCCCTGATTAAAACGGGTATATAATTCTTTTAATTGGGCAATGGTTGCCCGCTCCTGACCGGCTTTTATTTTTACGATCACATTTTCGTTATTATGTCCACACCTGATAAAGAAGGGTGTTACCTGGCTGTACAATGACTCAAAATGAAAATTCTTCACCACACCCACGATCTGCTTCTTTTTTCCCCACATAATAACGGTTTTTCCAACCGGATTAGCAAGCCCCATAGCGGCAATAGCAGCCTCATTAAAAATAACAGCGTTGCTGTCTGCACTAAATTGCCGGGAGAAGGTACGGCCTTGCACCATTTGCAAACCCATTGTTTCAAACAGGTCATATTCGGCATCTACCCCGGCAAACTCTATTCTTTTTTGTTTTCCTTCCCAATTAATACCGCCACCGCCGCTGTGGTTACCGGTAAAGTCGCCACTCATAGAAGAGGCGTTCACCACACCCGGCAATCTTTTTACTTCCGTTAAAAAAGGAGTAAGGCCTTTGCGCAAATTGCCTTCGTTGGCAAAACGGATGATGTTGTTTTTATTATACCCCAGGTTTTGGGTTTGTATCAATTGCATTTGTTTATATACCACCAATACCGAGATGATAAAAATGGCCGATAAAGCAAATTGAAAAACTACCAGGCCTTTTCTTACCCACAGTTCACCTGCACTTGTTTTTAACTGTCCTTTTAGAATGTTTACCGGGTTAAAACCGGAGAGATATAAAGCCGGGTAACTACCTGCTACGATCCCTGTTAAAGTGGTTATACCAGCTATGGCCAATAGCAGGCGGGGGGTGATTACCAGGTGCAACTGTTTGCCGGTAATGGCATTAAAAGAAGGCAGTAACAGCACAATCAAAACAAGGGCTATGAATACCGAAAACAAACTCATTAATATAGATTCACCCAGGTATTGAGCGATCAATGACCGGCGGCTGGCGCCCGTTACTTTTTTTATGCCTACCTCTTTTAACCGGCCCGCGGCTTTGGCAGTAGCCAGGTTCATGAAATTGATACAGGCTATCAAAACAATAAAAACAGCGATGATCGAAAACAACCGTACATATTCAATACGGCCACCTGTAATAACGCCGTTTTCATAATGGTTGTACAAGTGTTTGGTAGCATAGCGCTGCAGAAAAATATCGCCTTCGTATTTCAGGAACTCCTCCCCATGCGCCTGTTTGTATTTTACTTTGGTGAAATCTTTTATCTTATTATTAAGTTGGGTTACATCGGTACCGTTCTTTACAATTACATACGTATGCGGATTGTTACTGTACCATTTATCTAAACCGTACTGATCGCGGAAAGTGTTATAATAATGATCGAAAGAAAATATACAATCAAACTGAACCGATGCATTGGTGGGTGGCGCTTCAAAAACACCGGTTATGGTATACTCACCGTTTAGTTTATCGCCCTGGTCCCAGGTGATGGTTTTACCTGCCAGGTTATTGGTGGTGTTGAATAATTTCCTGGCCAGCTGATCACTCAGGATAACCCCATGCGGATCGGCCATGATGCTATTTTTGTTACCTTGTAGCAGGCGATAGGAGAATACGTTGAAATAATCTTTTCCGCCAAACTGGGCACAGGCTTTCACTACTTTATCATTGGCCTTCATAATACCTTTGTTCTCCCCGTAGCTATCCATTACCACTACCGGTACCGCATATTCAATTTCTGGTATTTCATTCGCCATAGATTGCGCCAACAGGCCGGGAGTAGTTTCATGCGTTTCAATGCTTCCATCGCCATTGTTCGATGTTTTCATGACCTGGTAAAGCTGGCTGTCCTTTTTATTAAAGGTATCTATGCTCAGTTCGTCCTGCACCCACAGATAGATCAGCAAGGCGCAGGCGAGCCCCGTACTTAAACCCAGCAGGTTCAATAAGGTGAACTGACGATGTTTTAACAGATTGCGCCTGGCAATTTTCAGATATACCAACAGCATATAAAATAGGATTGGTTGTAAGGTATTATTCCGTTTTCAAACTCTTCACCGGTTTCATCATGGCGGCTTTAATGGCCTGAAAACTTACTGTTAACAGGGTTATTGCCAGAGCGCCAATGCCTGCCACCGCAAAGATTCCCCAGGAAATTTGTATCCGGTATTGATAGTCCTGCAGCCAGTTGCTCATAGCATACCAGGCAAGTGGTATGGAAATAAATAAGGCGATGGTAACAAGCAACACAAATTCTTTCGATAACAACCGCCATAAATTAAATACCGAAGCGCCCAGTACTTTACGCACCCCAATTTCTTTGGTACGTTGTTCGGTTATAAACGAAGCCAATCCAAACAAACCCAGGCAGGAGATAAAAATGGCAAGAATAGCAAAGAAGGTAGCGAGGTTGCCTATACGCGTTTCATACGAAAACTTTTTGGCGTATTCGTTATCCACAAATTTATATTCAAACGGGTTGTTTCCATTGTATTGTTTAAATACCTTTTCTGTTTTAACCAATGCCTGCTGAATAGGCGTAC
>CBIMFG010000091.1:0-8952 GCA_966243125.1 uncultured Niastella sp. | reverse complement strand
GCATAACCTCACCACGCCCGATGAATATATTCGCATGATCGCCATTAGCCGCATCATGCTGCCCAATGTGAAAAACATTCAGGCATCCTGGCTCACTGTAGGTAAGCAAACCGCCCAAATTTGCCTGCACTCAGGGGCGAATGATTTTGGCAGCATTATGCTGGAAGAAAACGTTGTAAGCGCTGCCGGCGCACCGCACCGTTTTACCTACAAAAGCATTCAACAGGCCATTAAAGACGCTGGTTTTGAACCGCAATTGCGTAACCAGCAGTACGAATGGCGCCAAATGCCGGCCGTTATCGAAGAGCAATTGATAGATTATTAGAAGATCAAATTATATATAAATCAGTTACCGGGTACCAGTTTCCAGTTTCCCGTTGCGCGGCATCAGGGTAGCCAAAGTCAAATGATTAGCCCCGAATAAAAGACCTGGAAACCGGTGACCGGTAACTGGTAACTACTCCCTACCCCCCTCATCCTTCCAATTTGCTCCCCTGGCTTACTTTTCTGTTTACCAACCTCATCCGGAGCCTAAAAAACTGATGGGATACCCTTATTTGAGATAAAAAATAAAGGTTGATATTCAATACAAACAGTATTTAATCAGTTATTATATTGGGTAAGTATTGTACTCTGAAAAATAATGAACAGTCCCTTCCGTAAACTGATAAGAATTGCTGTTGTGCTGCTTGCGGCTGTGCTGCTATTCAACTTTTTCGGCTATTACATGATCCATCTGTCGAGCAAACAGAATGAGAAAATGGTAAGGCTGGTGAATATAAGCGGGCAGCAGCAAACGCTTTGTCAGCTCATTACCAAGGACGTGATGCTGCTTACCAAGGGCAGCCTGCCCGAAGCCGAACAACAGGCCATTCGCGAACAATTACACCAGGCTACCGACTCTTTTATCACCGGCAACCAGCTGCTGCGCGATAAAATAAAGATTGGTAAGGACGAACCGGTTACCAACGACCTGCTGGAGATCACCCGCGACCTCACCAACACGCAAACTCACTTTAAAGCCATTATTGCCGTAGCCCAGGAAGTATTTCAGGCAGATAGTCAGTTGCTGGCCATCAATGGGCCTCTGTACAAACAACAGATCCTGTACAGCGAAAGAAAGTTCTATCCGCTCATGAATGAAGTGGTGAATCGATATACCGGCGTGGTAACCGATAGAATGGAGGAGTCCTCAACCATGAACACCAGTAAATTTATTTCGCTGGTTGTTGCCCTCATTTGTCTTATTTTTCTGGTAATAGACCCACTGTTGCGCAGCAATAAACAAAACTATGAGGCCCTGCAATCGGCCCGAAACGCATTGTTGCGCGAAAAGAAATACCTTTCTTCCATCCTTAATTCCCAAACAAACTATGTGGTTCGTATAGACCGCAACGGGAATTTCACGTATGCCAATCCGCAGTTTTTACAAGCCTTTGGGTATAACGAAAAAGATGTTTTAGGGGTTCCTTTTTATACAACCATCCATGCCCGCGACCTGCACCGCTGTCAGGAAGTGGCAGATCTGTGCTGGTTACACCCCGGCACAGTGTATAAACTGCTGATCAAAAAATCGCTAAAAAACCCGGTTAACTTTCAATGGACCGACTGGGAGTTTATTGCCCTTGTAAATGAGGATGGCATTTCTGAAATTCAGGGTATTGGGGTAAACGTAACTGAAAAGGTTATTGCCGAACAGGCCCTGCAAAACAGCGAGCAAAAGTTCAGGCTGTTGGCCGAACATGCCGAAGATATTATTTCTGTAAGCAGTCCTGAAGGCGTATTTCAGTACGTATCACCTTCGGTGGAAAAAGCGCTGGGGTATTTCCGCGAAGAAATGGAAGGTCGTTCCATTACAGAATTTGTTCATCCCGATGATGTGCCCACCTTCATTCTTCAAAAAAACAGCGCGGTGTTGGGCAGAATTGATAACCTCAGACTGCGTTACCGCATTAGAACAAATACCAATGAATACATTTGGCTGGAAAGCATTTTGAAACCGGTAAAAGAAAATAACCAGGTTGTAAAGATCATTTCCACCTCCCGTAATATCACCGAACAAAAGAAGGCCGAGGTTGAACGCGAGCAACTGCTGGTTGAAGTAAAACAATCAGAAGAGCTGCTGCGTACCATCATTAATTCAACCCCCGACTGGATCTTTATTAAAGACCCCTCCCACCGGTTCCTGCTTATTAACCAGGCGTGTGCCGATTCACTGCGCAGGCTGCCTGAAGATATTATTGGTAAAGATGACCTGGAAGTAGGCTTCCCGGCTGAATATGTTACCGGCGACCCCGCCCGCGGCATTCGAGGTTTTTGGGCCGATGATGATGAAGTGGTGAAGAGCGGGAAAATTATGTACATACCTGAGGAGCCGAATTTTGCCAACGGTCAGTTGAATACCATGAGCACGGTTAAAGTGCCATTGAAAGATCAGGAAGGCAATGTATGGGGTGTATTGGGCTTTGTGCACAACATTACGCCGCTTAAAAAGGTAGAGGAGAACCTGCGCCGCAAGGACCAGTTACTGCAAGCGGTTTCCGAGGCCACGCATCTGCTCATCAGTAATAACAATCTCGACCAGGCCATTGGCGAAGCCATACAATTGCTGGGCATGAAAATGCAGGTTGATAACCTGAACGTTTACAAGAATGAATACGTGCTGGCTGAAGATAAATGGTATACAAGCCGGTTGTGGCAATGGGAAAGTGCTACCGATGAATTGCTTTATCGACCCGCCGGATTTCAGAATAAAGATCTTAACAGCAAGTCTGTTCTGTTTCAAACCCTTATTCGTGAAGAGATCTTCTGCAACCATGTTAAAAATATTCAGGATCCTGAGCTGCGTAAATTTTATGATGAGCGGTGTATTAAAACCACTGCTGTACTGCCCGTTTTTACCATGAACTATTTCTGGGGTTTTGTAAGCTTTAGCGACAGAACACAGGAGCGCGACTGGACCATTACCGAATTCAGCATTCTGCAGTCATTTGCCGCCACGCTGGCCGCCGCCATTGAGCGTAAACAAATGGAGCAGGAACTGGTGCAGGCAAAAGATATGGCCGAACTGGCCAACCAGGCTAAAAGTGAATTCATGGCTAACATGAGCCACGAGCTGCGTACGCCCATGAATGGCATTATTGGTTTTACTGATCTGGTACTTACCACCAACTTACAAAACTCGCAACGCGGTTACCTCGAAAACGTAAAGAAATCGGCGTACGGGTTGCTGGATATCATCAACGATATTCTCGACTTCAGTAAATTGGAAGCAGGCAAACTGCAGATCGACAATACTTCATTCCGCATTGATGAACTGGTTGAAGAAGCGATAGACATTCTATCAGTAAAAGCTTTTGAAAAAAAGCTGGAAATGGTTTGTTACATAGACCCGCTGCTGCCTTCGCGCGTTAGCGGCGACCCGGTTCGTATACGCCAGGTGTTTGTAAACCTGTTGGGCAATGCCATTAAGTTCACTCCAAAGGGCGAAATATTTGTATCGCTGAAAAAAAGCAGCAGCATGTATATGAAAGCCGGTAAAAAGTTTATCGATATCGATCTGTCGGTGCGCGATACCGGTATTGGTATTCACCGCGAAAAACTGATCAAGATCTTCGACAGCTTTACACAGGCCGATAGCTCAACCACCCGTAAATATGGCGGAACTGGTTTAGGGCTTACCATTTCAAAAAGCCTGGCCGAGTTAATGGATGGCAGCCTGCAAGTTGAAAGTGAAGTAGGCCGCGGCAGTACTTTTACCTTACAATTACCGCTTGAGATTGTAAACAGCGAACCTCAAATAACAAGCGCCTATCGTCCGCCTTTACAAAAAGTTTTGGTGGTTGATGACAATGCCAGCAACCGCTGGTTGATGCAGGAAATATTCCGCTATTTCAGCATTGCCTGCGAAACGGCCCACAACGGCCGCGAAGCGTTAACTATTTTACAACGCATTCAGCAGCATGGCGAACCGCTGGACCTTATTTTAACCGATCACCACATGCCCGAAATGGATGGCATGCAACTGGTGCAGGAAATGCGCCGGTTGCCCCAAGGGTATACACAACCGGTTATTATGATGTTGTCGTCGCTGGAAAAAAATATGTTCCAGCGGCAGGCCGAAAAACTGGGCATTTATGGTTTTCTTAGCAAACCCGTAAAATTATATGAGTTATACGCTACACTCACCGCCATGTTCACTACCGGAAAACAACAACCGGAAAAGATAAACCCTATCCCGGTTATTGAAAAAATTACCGATGCAGCAACAATAATGGTGGTTGAAGATGAGCCTATCAATATGCTGTTGATAACAGAAGTATTGAGCAAAATGGGCTTTGCGGTTATAAGAGCTACCAATGGCAAACAGGCGCTCGAACTGTTGCAACAGCAGGATCCGCAGCTGATCTTTATGGATGTGAACATGCCCGAAATGGATGGCTTCACCACTACCCGCCTCATTCGCCAACTACCAGAGCCTTATAGCCTTATTCCTGTAATTGCACTCACCGCCGATGCCATGCAGGGCGACAAAGAAAAGTGCATTGAGGCCGGCATGAACGACTACATTTCAAAACCTTTCAAGCTGGAAGAAATAGAATCAGTATTGAAAAAGAGAATGTTATTAGTGTAGCAACGCCGTTGGCTAAATTTTAACAGCCCACCCGTAATTTTTTGTCAACTACTGCGACCCATTATTTGTCTAAAAAGCAGTAAATTCAGAAAATGAAGAAACAAACCTCGTTGGCATTTTGTGTGTTGATGGACCTCATCGGTTTTGCTACTTACACCATCCCCGGATTGGGTGAGTTTGGCGATATCATTTGGGCGCCTATCTCGGGCATCATTTTCTTTATCACCTTTGGTGGTTGGAAGGGTGCATTGGGTGGTATGTTCAACTTTGTTGAAGAGCTTTTGCCCGGAACCGATTTTATTCCCAGCTTCACCATTATGTGGTTCCTTAAACGGTTAAGAAACCCGCAACAACAACAATCAATCAGAACAATCAAGATCTAACCTACCACAAAGCGATAACCAATACCTTTGATGGTTATGATCTCCAGCAACTCATCTTCTTTAAGATAGCTGCGCAATTTGGTAATGTATACATCCAGGTTGCGGGAGTTAAAGAATGAGTCATTGCCCCAAAGCAGGTTTAAAATGTCTTTGCGGTCAATGATCTTATCGCGGTTTTCGTATAACAATTTTAATAGCTCACTTTCTCGGAAAGAGAGCTTTCTTTCTTCTTCATGCCCCACCAACAATTGGCGGGCAACATTGAAGTTGTATTTGCCTACTTGCAGCGTGTCCTTTGCATTGACGGTTTTGGCGCCTGGCTCTTTAAAGCGCAAGGCATTTTCAAAACGCACTATTAATTCTTCCATACTAAATGGTTTGCGAATGTAATCGTTACCGCCCACTGAAAATCCTTTTACCAGGTCGTTGGTTTGTGTTTTGGCAGTCAGGAAAATAATAGGTACACGGCCATTTATTTCACGAATTTCACCGGCAATTGTAAACCGATCTTTATTGGGCAGCATTACATCCAGCACGCACACATCAGGATTCATTTCCCGAAAAAGAGAAAGCACGTTGGTGCCATCGCTTTCCATGATCACTTCAAACTGGCGGCTTTCCAGGCTTTCTTTTACTATTTTGCCCAGGAACAATTCATCTTCTACATATAGTATTTTGGTCTTGCTCATGAGGCTGCAGGCAATTTTATTATGAAACGGCTACCAATGCCGGGCGGGCTTTCTACTTCAATTGAACCATAATGGCGTTGTATAACATAGGCTACATAACTCAATCCCAATCCATACCCTTTTACATTATGGGTATTGCCCGATTGAACCCTGAAAAATTTATCGAAGATCTTTTTGTGGTATTCTGCCGGAATGCCGATTCCATTATCGGCCACCAGTAATAATACCTGACCGGTTTCATCCTTTAGTTCAATATGAATGGAAGGATTTTCCTTGCTATACTTCAATGCATTGTCAAGTACATTAAACAGCACACTGGTTATATGCAACCGGTCGGCAGTAATACCAAATTTATAACCCTGTAACTGTACATTTACCTGCGACCGGTATTTTTCAAATTGCAGCTTCATAGAGCTTACTACTTCCTTTACCAGTACAGCCAGGTCAACTTGTTCTTCTTTCAGTTCTACCTGGTGTTTTTCAAACATCGACAATTTTAATACTTTATCAACCAGGAACGATAACCGTTGCAATTCGTTTGATGAGATGGCCAGGTATTCCTTTGTTCGTTCTGCATCCTGCAGGGCATCAAAACTGCGCAAGGCTTCAATGGCCACACTAACCGTGGCAATGGGCGTTTTCAGTTCATGAGTAATGTTGCTGATAAAGTCGTTCTTGATCCTGGTTAGTTTGCGTTGCTGTACCAGGCTGCGCAATAACAGCATAAATGATAAAGCTGTAAGCCCTACCAGAACCACCGAAAATAAGATCTGCGGCCACATTTTCTGTAACACAAACGGGTTGGTGCTTGAAATATCCAGCATAAAGGTTACCGGATGATTAAACCCAACGGTCATTTCATTATCCAGGTCAAACGTTGGTGCAGCCAACAGGCTGTCTTTACCCGGTGCCACTTTTTTACTGGTAATTAAGAAGGAGATGGGAAGCTTTTCTTTCTTTATCAGCTGAGCATATTTAGCAGAAAGCTCTTTAATGCTGATGCTGTTATGCAACGTAACGGTGGCCGTAGAGTGATGCGCATAAGTAATTAACCTTAGTTCTTTTTCGCATATGGCATTGTTTATATAAAGCATTGCCACAATCATCAAAATATAATGATGGCCGTCATCAAAAAACAGCGCGATTCATTCTATTTTCATTCAGGTTTTTCATAGGATATTGGATTAACAACGGGGCCCCGATTCTTCGGGGCCCTTCATTATTTAAACGTTGCATGAGCTTAAAAAAGTTAGCGCTAATCAATAAATAGATAAACATTTCAATTCAATGATGATGGTCATAGGTTATATGAAATAATGATATTAATTTCCTACTGGTTTTTCATAGGATATTGGATTAATACGGGGCTGGATGTCTATCCGGCCCTCTTTTATTTAATCCCTTGAAAGGATCAACGCATTATAAGGCCCCAGGTTAATAGCAATACTGAATTGCTGGTCATCTTTTTTGCTTGTAAACGTTTCCACATCAAACGCAGGGGTATCAGTAAACGATTCGTCATATCCCTTCCAGTCACTGTTGAACCGCACTTTCCATACGCCTTCTTCCGGAACCCCTATCACATAGTCTTTATGTTCTTTATTCATAAAATTCAACACAACAATGGTACTGTCTTTGGGGCCACCTTCGTGCCAGCGGTGAAAAGTTATTACTTTATCATTGTTATTCACATGTGTAATGCGGGTATGCTGGCCCGATAGCCCTTTTGTTAACCCTTCCATATTGCGGCGCAAACGAATGCAATCGCGGTACAAGCGGGCAATGCCTTTAAAGTCGGAGAATTTTGACCAGTCGAGCGGTTTGGTATCATCAAACCAGCCATCTTCTACAAATTCCTGGCCCTGAAAGATCATTGGTATGCCGGCAGCAGTAAAAACCAGCACGGCGCCCAGCACCGAACGTTTCTTGGCAAACCAGCTCTGCGCATCGCCAGGTGCTATTTCTTCAGGCACCCGCGTTTTTCCATTCGCCACATCATCGTGCGACTCGGTATAAATTACCCGTTGAAAAGCATCGCCATTATATTTATTCGTAAGGGCAAATTGTATCTTTTCCAGGTCGCGGTGTTCATCTTCCGGTACCTTTAATACATCCCGCACACTAAAAGTAAACGAAGGGTCCCACTGGGTGTTGAACCCCTGCCCGTTCTCTTCTGATTTTTTGGTGATCCATTCATTGTTTTGCAGGTCTTCGGCTATCATGATCTTCCAGGGATACCGTTTATTTACTTCCTCATTTATCCATTTCATCATGGTCCAGCCTTCGGGTAAATCTGCTTCGGGCATGTTTTTACCATGCACATTGCGAACAAACAGCA
This sequence comes from uncultured Niastella sp., assembly GCA_966243125.1. Classification (GTDB taxonomy): domain Bacteria; phylum Bacteroidota; class Bacteroidia; order Chitinophagales; family Chitinophagaceae; genus Niastella. The sequence goes on along the minus strand of CBIMFG010000091.1, from coordinate 909 downwards.
AGGCATCGGTACGCAAGCCATCTATATGATAATCTTCCAGCCACATCAATGCATTGTCGCGCAGATACTGCCTTACTTCGGGGCGGCCATAATCGGGCCGGGTATGTCCCCAGGGTGTTTCGGCGCGCCAGTCCTGGTAAAAGTAAATGCCGCCGGCCCCATTTTCACTCCACCCATCAAATTGCCACAGATCCAGGTCTGAAGGCCCAAAATGGTTATACACCACATCAAGGATCACCGCAATTCCCAATTCATGGGCTGCATTAATGAGCTCTTTAAGACCTTTTACACCGCCATAATCTGATTCAATGGCATATGGATGCGATAAATTATACCCCCATGAAATACCTCCCGGAAATTCAGTGGCGGGCATTAGTTCAATAGCATTAATACCCAATGCTTTTAAATAGCCCAACCGTTGCCTGGCCGTTTCAAAAGTGCCGGGCTTACCATCTTCTTTTACATTGAATGTGCCTATGTGCATTTCATAGATCACCAGCTCATTCCACGTTGGCGATTGAAAGTCCTGGTCTGTCCACTCAAAATGAGGATCGGTTATTATTGAATTACCAGCCGAGTTGGTCAGTTCCCTTGCATATGGGTCGTTGCGATACAACACGCCCATATCGGTTTGTAAAATGTATTTATATTGATTGCCAGCCGCGGCGTCGGCAATATTCACGCCCCAATACCCATTGCCTTCATGCGTAAGGGGATGTTTATTTTTCGACCAATCGTTAAAGTCGCCGGTAACAAATACCTTTTTTGCATGGGGCGCCCATACTCTAAAATAAACGCCATTATCGTGCGGGATTGAGCCCATTCCTTCTATGCGGGTAACAGGAGTAGCCTCCATTGTGCTTTTTGCCATGGTTAAATTGTTTGTGGATTTCATTCCATACCCTGCAA
>CBIMFG010000090.1:0-8972 GCA_966243125.1 uncultured Niastella sp. | reverse complement strand
ACCCACTCACCACTCACCACTCACCACTCACCATTTATTCCGCGAATTGCACTGAGTAAATCATCGGCAAATAATTATTAATAACCTGCCAGTTCTCGCCCCGGTCAGGTGAAAAGAACAGATTGCCGGTGGTGGTGCCAAATACCACGGCATTGCTGTCGTTCACCAGGGCGTGGCGGTAAACAATATCAAAGCAAGCTTCCTGGGGCAGGCCATTGCGCAGCTGCTTCCAGGTTTTACCGCCATCGTCGGTTCGGCAAATAACCAGCGCGCCCTGAATGGCGGTGCGGTTAACGTCACTATCGGCGGGTGCTACCCAGGCCTGGTCGGGATTGTCGCCGGCAACGGCAATAGCAAAACCAAAACTGGCGGGGCCATTGGCTTCGCTTACTTCAATCCAGTTTTTACCGGCATCGGTACTGCGGTAAATGCCGCAGTGATTCTGTTGCCATAATATATCGGGGTTACTGGGCGCCGCCACAACAATATGCGGGTCGAAACCTGTTTCTACTGTGGGATCGGGCAAAAAATCGGCGTTCATCCCTTTATTACGAATGGCCCAGCTTTTACCGGCATCGGTGGTTTCAAAAACACCAGCGCAACTGATGCCTATATGAATATGGTCTTCATTACGCGGATCAACAACTATTGAATGGATCCCTGGCAGATCGCGGCCACCACCAAACCAACCTTCTTTGCGGGTGGGGTGTTGCCACAATGAATCAACCAGTTGAAAACTGTTGCCTTCATCTTCACTTACAAACAATCCACCGGGGTCGGTACCTACCCATAACCGGGAAGTGTAGTTTTGGCCACCATGCGCCATCGACCACAAATACCGTGTAGTGGCCGGCATACCATCTTTCACTTCTTCGCCTTCGGGATAAGCCGGTGCAGCCACTTCTTCCCAGCTTTTACCCCGGTCTTTAGAACGTTGCAATTTTACACCCCAATGGCCATGGTCCTGACAGGCCCACCACGTGCCATTGCGCGGATCGGCATAAGCGATAGAAATGGGTACGCCTTCAAATGAGCAGCTCTCCATTGTCCACTTACCGTTTTGAAAGCGATAGGCAATTAACCCTTTTCGTGTTCCCAATAAAAGTGTTGATTTCATATAGAAAAATATTGAATAATGAACCGATGAATTTCCAATGTCGAAGTAAATACAATTCAATTTTTGTATTTCACTTCAACATTCAACATTGAACATTCGATATTGGACATTGGCGCTAGCCGCCAGATAACGCCTGCATAATATAGATCTCGCTGCTTTCCTGGAACGGATCGGTGAGTGTGTCACGGTCTTTTATCATAACCCCGTCAATGAAAATATTCACATGTTGCCGAAGCCTGTTTTGGTCATCGAGTATATACTTTGTTACGCCGGGATAACTGGCTTCTATTTCCTGCAGAATGGCTGGAATGCTTTTTCCGCTTGCTTTTGTATCAGTAAGCCTGGGAAAGAATCTTTTTAACGCATATGTAAATTTAACGAGGGCCATTGTATTACTAAGCTAATCAATTCCTGAGTTTCAATGGTATACATTTACTAAAAGAAGATAAACCGGGAATTGGGTTGGCTGAAACAGGATTTTGAGGGAATAAATCATTCAATTACACACATATATATTATCTAAATGTCACTAGCGTGCATTTTGTTATTAAATTACAGGGCTCATGACCCGGACACCCTTGGATTCACACAGCGCGCACGAAGATAAGTCGCTGATCGTTGCCATACGGTCAGGGGACTATGATGCTTTTACCCTGCTCTATAATAAATACATTCAGCCTTTAACACAATATGGTTTAAAGTTTATTGCCGATCTGCCTGCTGTGGAAGATTGTTTGCACGATGTGTTTGTTTGGTTGTGGGCCAACCGGCAAAAGCTCGATATGCATACCTCGGTAAAAAGCTATTTGTTCAAGGCTGTTCGTACTACCATGTTGCACTGGCTGCAAAAACAAAACCGGTTACGCGGGCTGAACGCTGATGATGAAACCGGTTATGCATTTGAACTGCAATTAACGCCTGAAACCTTGGTGCTGCACAATGAAAACCAGCGACAGTTGCGACAACAAATAGAAAAGGTGTTAAGCACGCTCACTGCCAAACAAAAAGAAGTGATCTATCTGCGCTATTATGAAGGATTGAATTTTGAAGAAATTGCCCGCAACATGAACCTTTCGGTAAAAGCCTGTTATAAATTAATGGGCCGCGCTATTACCATCCTGCGCGAAAAAGTTCCCGGCTCTTTGCTCCTGTTATTCATTTTGTTATTCCTTACTGCCTGATAAATCAGAAATAAATTTGTGTAGTTAAATAGCTACGCATATATTTGTAGTCAAATAGCTACATAATGAATTTGCGAAGAGACGTTTTTCAGGCAATTGCCGACCCAACCAGAAGGGCCATCTTATTACTGGTGGCTTCTCAATCGATGACCGCCGGCGCCATTGCGTCCAACTTCGACACGGCGCGGCCCACCGTTTCAAAACACCTGGCCATACTCACCGAATGCGAGTTGTTGGAGCAAACGCAAAACGGGCGGGAGATCTATTACCATTTCAATGCTAATAAAATGAAAGAAGTAGCCGACTTCATTGAACCATTCCGACAAATGTGGGATGATCGTTTTAACAAGCTTGAATCCATCATGAAAAAACATAAAGGCAAATAACATGGAACACAAAACAAAGGTCAATGCCGAAACCGGCAAACAGGAACTGGTGATCACCCGTGAATTTGATCTGCCCCTGGACTTGCTTTTTAAAGCATATATAGAACCCGAGATCATTGAACAATGGATGGGTACCAAAGTGCTGAAGTTCGATTGTAAAAAACACGGCAGTTACCAGTTGGAAACAACCGATCCCAAAGGAAACAAACATGGGTTCAATGGCGTGATACACGAGTTGGTACCCGAAAAAAAGATCACGCGCACCTTTGAAATGGAGAACACGCCATTTGGCATTCAGCTGGAGATCTATCAGTTTGAATCGCTGACTGAGGAAACCAGCAAACTCACCATGCACGTGATCTATGAATCGGTTGAACAAAGAGACCAGGTGTTGAAATTACCATTTACAATGGGTATAAACATGGCCCATAACCGCATTGAACAAGTATTGCGTCAATTAAAATAATATATCATGGCAACAAGTATCATGAATCCCCGGGTTGATTTCTTTTTTAAAAGCGTGAAGTGGCACGAGGAGTATGAACAATTGCGCATGATTGCTTTGGACAGCGGGCTTAAAGAAGAGTTGAAATGGGGCTGTCCCTGTTATTCGTTGAACAAAAAGAACATCGTGCTCATACATGGGTTTAAAGATTACTGTGCGGTGTTGTTCTTTAAAGGCGCTTTGTTGAAAGACCCCAAAGGCATTCTTATTCAACAAACAAAAAATGTACAATCGGCACGCCAGGTACGGTTCACCCATGTAAAAGAGATTGTGAAGCTGGCGCCCACATTGAAGAAATATATAAAGGAGGCCATTGACGTAGAACAGGCCGGGTTAAAGGTGACCTTAAAAAAGACAACCGACTATGAAGTGCCTGAAGAATTTCAATTGAAGTTAGATAAAATGCCTGCACTAAAAAGAGCCTTTGCAGCATTAACACCCGGGCGGCAACGTGCTTATCTCTTTTATTTTTCCCAGGCCAAACAAGCCAAAACCCGCGAAGCAAGAATAGAGAAATACCTGAAACAGATCCTTAATGGAAAAGGACTGGACGATTAATAACCCCTTATAAAAACGATCAACATGGAATCAACAAAAAGAAACAACATCATTTATTGGATAGCCACGCTTTGGCTGTCATTGGGCATGACGGCAACCGGCATTGTACAACTATTGCAAAATAAGGATGAAGCGGCGATGTTTGGCCGCTTAGGTTATCCTATGTATTTACTGATAATAATCGGCGTTTGGAAAATGCTGGGCGTAATTGCCGTGCTGGTGCCTAAATTTCCATTGGTAAAAGAATGGGCATACGCCGGCTTTTTCTTTGTCATGAGCGGCGCAGTTATTTCTCACCTGGCAGTAAATGATGAACCTAAAGAGTTATTTGGCCCATTGTTATTGATCGTGCTCACTATTGTATCCTGGTATTTCAGACCTGCTAACAGGAAACTCCTTCCGCTTAAAAACTAACAACATGAAAAAGGAACTATCTACAGCTCAACGCAACGAGTTGCTTACTATTTTGAAAACACGATTTGAAAAACACAAAAACCGCCATAAAGGAATTGAGTGGGCCAATGTGCAGGCAAAGCTGGAAGCCAGTCCGGAAAAGTTATGGGCCCTCGACGATATGGAAACCACCGGCGGAGAACCCGATGTAGTAGGGTATGATAAAAAAACGGATGAATACATTTTCTTTGATTGCTCTGCAGAAAGTCCCAAAGGCCGTAGAAGCCTTTGCTACGATCGCAAAGCGCTGGATGCAAGAAAAGAGAACAAACCCAAAGACAGTGTGATGGACATGGCTACTGCCATAGGTATTGAATTGCTGACCGAAGAACAATATCGCGAACTGCAACAGTTGGGAGAATTTGATACCAAAACCTCCAGCTGGATCATTACTCCACCCGACATTCGCCAACTCGGCGGCGCCATCTTTTGCGACCGTCGTTATAATACGGTTTTTACGTATCACAATGGAGCTGATTCTTACTATGCGGCCAGAGGGTTCCGTGGCTCTTTGCGTGTTTAGAAAGGCAGGGAAATGAAGAATGAAAAACAGAGAAATGTAAAATTAAGAACTTAAAGCCAGGAGCTTACACATATCTGTATTCGCTTCAATATTTAAAATTCAACATTCAATATTCAATCTTTTTGCCTTCACTTCTTCATTCCTCATTTTTTATTTAGAATTTTTCATTTCCATGGGGTAATTTCTCACGTGACTCCCTCTTAATAAAGAACCCGCGCGGTGAACTATGATGCGAGCTTGCATTTCATTGTAAACCATCATTAACATCAGTCACATGAGAAAATTAATATATGCCATGCAGGCGATAGCTATGCTATTCCTGCTGACCAATATGGCCACCGCGCAGGGTATTTTAAAAGGTAAGATAACAAGCGAAAGTGGAGAGCCGCTGGCCAATGCATCCATTGTTGTTGGCGGTAATAAAGGCGGTACAAGTACCGATTCAACGGGCGGGTACCGTCTTTCTTTACCTTCGGGCACCCACAAAGTAGTGATCACCAGTGTAGGGTTTAATTCCTACAACATGACGGTAAAAATCGACAATACCACTATTACCCGCGATGTAGTTCTGCAATTTGCTATTGCCGACCTCAGCGAAGTAGTGGTTGCAGTAGGCAGCCGCGCTTCGCAACGAACGTTCACCACCACACCATTACCGGTTGATAACATCAATGCCTCGGAACTGCAAAGCACCGGGCAATTGTCGTTTGATAAAGCCCTGCAATTTCGTGTGCCTTCATTTAATACGGTAAATACACCCGTAAATGATGCTACCTCTTTACTGGATCCCTATGAGATCAGGAACATGGGCCCCAGCCGTACCCTGATTTTGATAAATGGCAAGCGGAAGAATTCCAGCTCGCTGGTATATATTCAAACCTCGCCGGGCCGTGGTGAAACCGGCGCCGATCTGGCCGCCATTCCTACCGATGCCATCAAACGCGTAGAGATCCTGCGCGACGGCGCTTCTGCCCAATATGGTTCCGATGCCATTGCCGGGGTAATGAACGTAATACTGAAAGACCGCTTCGATTATACCAATTTTAAAATAGCCAGTGGCGTTACCCACAAAGGAGATGGATTTTCTATTTTAACCAGTTTGAATGGCGGGGCCAACTTTGGTGGCAAAGGATTTATTAATTATACCATCAATTTTCAACGGGAGAACAAAACCAATCGTTCGGGTATTGTAGATGCTGAAGGCGACAATAACGACCTGAGCGCCGGCACCGCCGCCAGTTTGGAAGAAGTAAAAAAGTACCTGGCGCGTTTTCCCGATGCAAAGAATATCAGTGGTACGCCAACCGCCACAGCTACCAAATTCCTGGTGAATGCAGGTATTCCTTTAAGTGAAAATACCGACTTCTATGCCAATGCGGCGTACGTATATAAGAAAGTGCAAAGCTATGCCAACTACCGTACGCCTTACTGGAAAGAAGATTATGGCTTGTTGCATGACGCCGGTACTGAATACCTGGGTTATGGCCCCACTATGGAAGGCGACTTAAACGACTACAACGCTACCGTTGGTTTTAAAACAACCAAAAGCGGCTGGGTGCACGACATCAGTTTTACAACCGGCGGCAATAAATTATTATACAACGTAGAGAATACGATAAACCATTCCCTGGGTGCAAAAAGCCCTATCCGGTTCAAACCCGGTGGTTTTGCGTTTAACCATGTGGTAGGCAACATTGATATTTCAAAAGAAGTGACCGATAAACTGAATGTGGCTTTTGGTAGTGAGTTCCGCAGTGAGAACTTTCAGATCTTTGCCGGCGATACCGCTTCGTATACCGGTGAGGGCGCCAATTCATTCCCCGGTGTAAACGAAATAAACGCCATTAAGGTAAATCGTTTCAATATTGGTGGTTACTTCGATCTGAGCTATGATATCTCCAAAGCTTTACTGGTAAATGGAACCGTTCGCCAGGAATACTATAGTGATTTTGGAAGCGCTTTTGTTTGGAAGATCAGTGGCCGCGCTAAAGTAATTGGCGACAAGCTTACCATTCGTTCGTCTATTTCAACCGGTTTCAGAGCACCAAGTTTACACCAGATCAATTTGCAGATAGCACAGCAAAGTTTTGTACCGGGGCAGGGCATTCAAACCAAAGGTATTGTAAGTAATAAAAGCCCGCAGGCGCATTTGTTGGGCGTGCCCAGTTTAAAACCTGAAAAATCGGTAAATTTCACGGCCGGGTTTGGATTTAATCCAATCAAGAATCTGAGTGTTACGGTAGACTATTACCACATTGATATAAAGGATCGCATTATCCTCAGCTCCAATATCACCAATACGGCAGCCGGCAATACCGAATTGGATGAGGTGTTGCGGAACAATGGCATTGTGGGTGTGAGCTTCTTTACCAATGGTATTCGTACCAAAACAGAAGGTATAGATGTGGTGGCCAACTATAAAAACATTCGCATAGGCAGTGCAGGCAAACTTACCATTAACCTGGCCGGTAACTACACGCTGAAAAACGATCTGGAAGGCAACCTCACCAATCCCAAACTGATCAGCGATGCAGGGCAAAGCATCCTCGATCATATTCAAATAGCACTGTTAACAACCAGTCGCCCCAAATACAAAGCGGTGCTGGGTGGCGATCTGCTGTTGGGCAAATGGAGTTTTCTGTTGAACAATACCCTGTACGGCCCCACCACGTTCCGCAACGATGGGTTGGATAAAAACCTGAAACTGGAGTTTCAAACCAAAGTGTTGACCGACCTGAATATCGGTTACCAGTTCAGCAGCCGGGTAAATGCATCAATTGCAGTAAATAACATATTCAATATAGTACCGGAGTGGAAATTAAAGGCATTGAACAGCAACGGCGACGCCATTTTAAGCGATGCCGCACAGGTGAAAAAGAATGTGAATGCCATTACTTTCAATGGCCGGTATAGTATGGTAACTTATGATGGATCGCATTTCAGCCAGCTGGGAACAACGTTTTTGGCTACGCTGAACTTTAAGTTGTAGATTGCCCGAAAACAAGGGGGCTGGCGTACTGGCCAGCTTCCCTTTCTTAGATTAGGATTATATATGCAAGGTCAAAAACAAAGGAAGAACTGGAGCAGATCCTTGCGCTGCAAAAGCAGAATCTGGCAGTTGGGTTAACCGCTGAAGAGATAGCGGCCCAGGGTTTTGTGACCGTGTCGCACAGTTATAATGACCTGTATAAATTGAATGAACTGGAAGCGCATGTAATTGCCAAAGACAACGACCGCGTTATTGCCTATGTGCTGGCTATGACGGATCGTTCGCGGTTTGATATTCCTATTCTGCTCCCTTTGTTCGAGAGTTTTGAAGAATTACAATACCAGCATAAAAAGATTGCCGGTTATAATTATATGGTGGTAGGACAGGTTTGTGTGGCAGCTGATTACCGCGGACAAGGCGTTTTTGACGCCTGTTATGCGGCCTATAAAAATTATTTTAAAGATAAATATGATTTTGCCATAACAGAGGTGGCAACCCGTAACCAGCGTTCGCTGAAAGCGCACAAACGGGTTGGGTTTGAAACAATACATGCTTATATTGCCCCTGATGGCGAGGAGTGGAATATTGTTTTGTGGGATTGGAAAACCTAGAACATAGAACTAAAATGAACAAATATTCTCAATACAAAAAGGCAATTGAGATCCTTCGGGCCTTTGGTGTTAAAAAGGAGGCGGTGCCCGACGAATTTTACGGCAACCTGAAACAACGGATCGATGCTACGATTGCAAACGAACAGGCCATACCATTACAGCAAAAACGATCAACACAATGGTTTATGAAAGCGGCGGCGGTAATTGCGGCCCTGCTCATTGGCACGTTGGTGTTGTATTATGTTAGAAAGCCCGATTACACATATATTTCAACGCCATATGCAGCTACCCAAACCGTATGGTTGCCTGATAGTTCAGAAGTGGTGCTCAACGCCAACTCATCTATCCGGTTCAACAGAAAGGGTACAGGCGGCAAACGCGAAGTATGGGTTACAGGAGAAGCCTTTTTAAAAGTACGTCATATTGAAAAGAGCGGAGCCGCGCAACCCTTTGCCGTATATGCCGGTGATGCGGTGATAGAAGTGCTGGGTACGGAGTTTAATGTAAAAACCATCAACAGCACAACCGGTGTGTTGTTGCAACAGGGGAAAGTAAGGTTCAGTATTCCCGCCAGCAATGCCAGCACCATTATGCAGCCTAACGAGTTGTGCCAGTATTCACCAATGCAGGGAAAAATAACTACCCGGAA
>CBIMFG010000089.1:0-8975 GCA_966243125.1 uncultured Niastella sp. | reverse complement strand
GTCTCGATGCTGTAGTCGGATGTAAAGTAAACGGCTGCTGCCATTACAAATACGGCGCCGATGATATAGGCAGACAACTGTAATTTTTTAAGATCAACCGTAGTACTGCTTACCAGTTTTTCAAGGCCCAGTACCAACGCAATGGGTACTACCAGCCCGGTCATTTCAAGCGCCATGGTGGGCACCCGGAATTTATTATAGAACGGGAAATGATCGAACATAAAGTAATTGAACGCAGGAAAGTGTTTACCCAATGCCAGCAATACCCCCAAAATGGCGCAGGTAAGGATCCACCATTTGTGTTTACCATCCAGGTAAACCATGCTAAAGATGAACAGCATACAAACAATGGCGCCCAGGTAAATGGGCCCTACGGTAAAGGGTTGATCGCCCCAGTATAAACTACCGCTTTGTTGCAATGCTATATTGCTTGCCTGCTCTTCAGGTACCTGCAGTTTGTCGGTCAGGAATTTGGCAACATGTGAGGTTTCGGTGAGTTTGGGATACATAAACTGATCGCCATCGCGCTCCGCATAATGTTGGCCATACCCCTGTGCACCGGGGAACATCAGGGTCATGGATTCCTGCCAGCCATAGCTCCACTGGAATGCATACTCTTTACTTAACCCTTTTGTTTTATCACCACTTACCACCTCGTTGCTTTGTTTTTTATCCATTACCAGCTGACCGGCGCGTTTTGATTCTTTTGAATAATCGTACACGGTCATCAGTGATAACGAGTTTATCAAAATGCCCAGTATTACGGCTCCGGCGGTTATGCCTACTGCTTTCAGTTGTTGTGCTATGGCGCCTGAGCGAATAGCCTGAATAATGAAGAACAACACCATAATGCCCATTACCAGGAACAGGTAGTAGCTGATCTGCTGGTGTCCCTGCGCCACCTGAATACTGGTGAAAAGGGCGGTAACAATAAAGCCGGCCAGGTATTTCTTATCGAATAATAATATGATGCCTCCCAATGCGGCGGGGGCATAGGCCAGCGCCAGCATTTGTGTATCGTGACCCGCAGTTATAAACTGCGGAAAGGTGGTACTATAGGCAAAAGCAAGTCCGCCAATAACAGCCACCCAGGGCCGAATACGCAGGCACATGCTGAGAAAGTAAAAACTAATGCAGGCAAGGAAGAAAATATTGATGGGTTTTGGTAAGCCCAGTTGCAATGCCTTATCAATAAAGTTCAATGGCGTCCAGGGGCCATCCATGGCAATCTGGTAAGCCGGCATACCTGCATACATGGCGGGGGTCCATAAGGGGAAACGGCCATGTTTTTCTTTATACAAATACGACTGGTGCACCATGCCCTCCCAGTTGGTAATATCGCCCTGCTTCATCACAGTACCGCTTTCGAGGGCGGGTTTGGCAAAGAATAAAGCTATGATCAGAAAAATACCAATGGATATCAGATGTGGCATTACCTGTTGCCAGAGTGTTTTCTTCATTATTGCAAATAATTAATAGTTGGGCAAAATAATGCAATTTTACAGCAAGTTAAGGCTATATGCAAAGTTTAATATTTTTCAGTCGGGTGGCTTTTATTTGTAATGTTTGCTTTGTATTGGTATGGGTCGTGCGCTTTTATCCCATACTAAAGGAAGGGCGTCCCGGTGATTTGGTATCGGTGGTATTAATTTTGGGCATTTTGATCGCTTTTCTCTTGAATATATTGGTGAACGGCTTTATTCTTGCCCTTATCTTGCGGCGTAAACCAGTTTTTAAACAAGTGCCTAAATGGCTTGTTATTACTAATTTTCTTTTTTTATTTCCTCAGATAATACTATTTATTAAATGATCCAATCCATTATTAAGGATAAACCGACCCGCCTGTTTGTATTTTTTACAGCATTTTTTGTTGCCAATGCCCTTATTGCAGAGTGTATAGGCACCAAGCTGTTTTCACTGGAAAAATTACTGGGTACCAACCCGGCCAATATCAGCTTGTTTGGTCAGCATGGGTTGGCTTTTACCCTTACCTGTGGCGTGTTATTATGGCCACTGGAGTTTGTTATGACCGACATTATCAATGAATTTTATGGTCCCAAGGCAGTACGCCGCATCAGCTTTATTGCTGTAGGGCTTATTTCCTATGCCTTCCTGATGTTTTATCTGGCCATTCATGTGCCTGCGGCCGATTTTTGGATCTCAAGCAGAAAAGACCAGGGTATACCTGATATGCAGGTGGCTTTTGATGGCATCTTTGGCCAGGGTATGCGCATCATTATTGGTAGCCTGGTGGCCTTCCTGGTAAGCCAGATCGTTGATGTAACGGTGTTCCATAAAATAAAGAAACGCACTGGCGAAAAATACGTATGGTTACGCGCTACCGGTTCTACCGTAGTATCGCAACTGGTAGATAGCTACATTGTGTTGTTCATAGCCTTTTCAGGCATCTTTACCTGGCAGCAGATCTTAGCAATTGGCATGATGAACTATACCTACAAATTCCTGATGGCGGTAGTATTAACGCCGGTTATTATTATCGTAGAAAAAAGAATTGAAAAATACCTGGGGCACGATGTGGCTAAGAAAATGAAGTTAGCGGCTATGGGACGCGAGAGCGAGTAAATGATAAATGAAAAATGAAGAATGAGAAATTAAAAAGGGAAAGGCCGGCCGCCTTCCTTGTTAACTCGTCAACTGGTTAACTACTTTCTCATTCTTCATTCCAAATTTTTAATTCTTAATTTCAGAGTTGCTTCTCCATCACATAGTCGATCATAAAGTACCCGCTCCCTATATCAATGTCTTCTTCTTTCGTTATCTCAAACCCTAACTTCTCATAAAAGAACCGCGCTTTATTATACCGGTTTACATTCAACCGTAAGGTGTGAACAGCCTGCGGTTGCAGTTGCGCAATAATGTAGTCGATGAGTAGTTTGCCAATACCCTGTCCCTGTGTGCTTTGGTGCACATAAATTTTATGCAGTTTGCTGATGCCGGGAGCTACGGTAGCGTAGGAGGCAAAACCAACGGGTTTCCCATCCTGTTCAACCAATAGAAAAGTATGGTGTTGCTTCAGTAGCTGATCGCGTAAGGCAGCGTTGCTGTAAATAAGATCGAGCATATACGCCAGCTGTTGCGGGGTCAGAATGCTACCATAGGCATCTGGCCATATTTCCCGGGCCAGCTGTTCAATAGTGGTAAAGTCGTTTTCGTTTGCAAGGCGAATGTTTATCATAAGGAACAAAAATATTACACTTCTTCTGCAATTGCTTCGTTGTTTTTTTGGTGCTGTTCTTTCGACAAGGCTTCATGCAGGCGAATAGAATGTATTGACATGCGGATGGCCACAAACCAGGCTACCAGCGCACAGGCTATCAGCGGCCAGTTGGATACATATTTTTTTGCCTGGGTGCTGTTTTGTAACAATAAAAAGAAATCAAAGGCGCCATGAAAGAAAGCGGCCAGCAGAAAACCTTTTACCATATGTTTAATGGCATTGGGCTTGTTGAATTTGGCCAGTCCTGTGTGGTAGCCTATTAAAACGGCAAAAGCGCCATGCGAAGGCACCGACAAAAACATGCGGATGATGCCGGTGGTGAAACCATAATTCAATACATAACCGATATTCTCCAATGTGGCAAAACCCATCCCGATCATTACCGAATAGATAATACCATCAAACGGTTCATTAAAGGCCTGGTTGCGATAAGCATACCCCCGCAACATCAGGTACTTGCTGCCTTCTTCACTTAAGGCCACAATAAAGAATGATAATAAAAAATAATATACAATGTCGGAGCCGGGATTGGGGAACTGCACAAACAGCACCGGTTTTAACAGGGTTTGTATAACAATGGCCGGTGCCGTGGCCACCATGCCCAGCAAAAAAGAGATCAGCAGGGGCTTTAACGGCTCCCGGTCATATTTATCCCGCGAATAAACGTAAATAGTAATGGCGGCGCCTGGCGCTACTGCTAAAGCCAGTAAAGATAGCATGGCCCCAAGATACGAAGTTAGTTGACAAGTTGACGTGTTGACGAGTTAACGAGAAAAGGCGGGTTGGTGAGTAGTGAGTAGTGAGTGGTGAGCGGTGAGAAGGTTCCCGATTATTCAGACACCTGCCATTTCGCGAGTTCACTCACCACTGACCACTCACCACTGACCAATTAACTTGTAAACTCGTTAACTTTTCCTATTTTCAATGCCACATAGCCCTTAGAATGAGAAAACTATTTCTTTTTACCTGCTGCCTGTTTGTATTTTCCCTGGTACAGGCTCAGCAGTTTGGCGGTTATAAACCCGCTACCAAATGGAACCAGATCAATAACGATAGCATTCGGGTTATTTTCCCCGAAGGACTGGGGCTGGAAAAACAGGCAACCGATGTAGCGGCCACCGTACAAAAACTGGCTATACAAACCGCGCCCACCATTGGCAACCGCTTACGAAAGATCAGTATTGTTTTACATCCCAATACAACTATCTCCAATGCCTACGTGGCATTGGGTCCCTGGCGCAGTGAGTTATACCTCATGCCGCCACAGAACCCGTTCGACCTGGGCACCACCCCCTGGTCGCATTCGCTGGCCCTGCACGAGTTCAGGCATGTGCAGCAATACAATAATTTTCGCAAAGGGCTTTCGCGGGTAGCCTATTACCTGTTTGGGCAGGAAGGGCTGGCTATGGCCAACGGCGCTGCCGTACCCAACTGGTTTTGGGAAGGCGATGCCGTGTACCAGGAAACCTTAAAAAGCCAGCAGGGCAGGGGCCGCTTATCAGCTTTCTTTAATGATTACCGCTCGTTGTGGATGGCCAATAAAAACTATTCCTGGATGAAACTGCGCAACGGCTCCCTGCGCGATTTTGTGCCCGATCATTACCGCCTGGGTTATATGCAGGTAGCCTATGGCCGTGAAAAGTACGGACCCGATTTTTGGAAGAAGGTAACCGATGACGCCGTTCGGTACAATGGCGTGTTCTATCCCTTTCAACATGCCATAAAAAAATACACGAACACCCCTTATAAAGATTTCCGCCAAAGCGCCATTAATTATTTTAAAGCGGGCACCGATTCGCTTGGTAACGATGCGGTGGGCGACTGGGCCAAACAACAAAAACATTTTGCCGGTGATGAGGAGTTTCCGCAATGGGTAGATGGTAATACGGTGGTGTTGGTAAAAAGCAGTTATAAAAAAATACCTGCATTTTATTTGCGCAACCTTACCACTGGCACCGATACCCGCCTGCAAACAAAATCTATTTCGCTGGATAATTATTTCTCGTATCGCAACGGGCGCATTGTATATGCCGCTTATGAGGCCGATGTACGCTGGGCCTGGAAGGACTACAGCGTGGTGCGGGTGCTGGATGTACATACAGGTAAAGAGCGGGCCATTACGCATCAGTCGAAATATTTTGCGCCTGATATTGCTGCCGATGGAAAAACCATTGTGGCCGTGGAGGTACAACCCGGCGGCGCCGCCAGTTTGCATATACTAAATGCTGCAACCGGCGCGGTGATAAAAAAGGTGCCCAATCCCAAAGGATTGTTCTATAGCCATCCAAAGTTTTATACTTCGCAAAGCGTAGTAGCGGCCATTCGCACCAACACGGGTGAGAACACGCTGGCTTTAATAAACATCAACGATGGGTCAATAGAGGAATTGTTGCCGGTTTCCAGAAGGGTGGTAGGTTTTCCTGCTGTACAGGGCGATACCATTACGTTTACTGCCGCAGGGCATCAGCAGGATGTGTTGCTGGCGCTGGTGAATAAGCAGTTATACCAGGTTCAAACCCCGGCCAATAAAGGCACTGGTAATTACCAGTGGAGTGCTATGAACAACAAAGCCATTTATACGGCTTTTACGGCAGCGGGTAATCACCTGGTGCAACAATCCATGAACGCCGAAAGCTGGCAACCTGTAAGTGCTGAGGCGTTTACACAAAGCATGGTTACACCTTATGATCTTCCGGGGTTACAAGAGGGCCACCCGATAGGGGTAGATACCACGCGGCCATACCCCATTAGCCGGTACCACAAAGCTTTTAACCTGATCAATTTTCACAGCTGGCGGCCTTATATTTCTGATCCGGATTATACCTTTTCGTTGATTGGGGAGAACGTGCTGAACACGCTGCAAACCGAGATCTATTTCAATTACAATACTGATGAGAAGTACAAAGAGGTGGGCGCTACGGCCATTTACGGGGCCTTGTTCCCCTACCTGACCTTAGGCGTGGCCGAAACCTTTGACCGCAAAGAAACCGATACGCCTTACAGAACCTGGAATGAGTTGAACGGCCGGTTGGGACTGCAGTTTCCTTTTACTTTCAACAGCGGGCGCTTTTATCGCAGCCTGAATTTATCCGGTGGCATCAACCATCACCAGGTTAATTTTACACAGGCCAGCAAGAGCAAATATGCCGATCAGCAGTTTGATTTCTTTGATGCCTCTGTGTCGTTCACTATGCAATCACAGATGGCCAAACAACATATTTATCCGCGCTTTGGCATCAGCGTGCTTTCGCGTTACCGGCAAATTGTAAACACCTACAGCGGCTTTCAATGGTTAACAAGCGCGTCGCTGTATTTGCCGGGTTTGGCGCGTACGCACAACCTGGTCATCAACGGGGCGTATCAAAAGCGGGATACCGTTGGCGATTACAGTTTTGGCAGCAGCTTTCCCATCTCGCGCGGCTACCCATCTGTAAACCAATACTCCATTCCGGATATGTACAAGGTGGGGGTGAATTATCATTTTCCCCTGGTGTATCCTGATTTTGGGATTGCCAACATCGTTTACTTTCTGCGGGTGCGCGGCAATGCGTTCTATGATTATACTTATCTGAAATTCTATAGAGACAACCGGTACCTCGAATTGAAAAGCACCGGCGGTGAGGTTTTCTTCGATACCAAATGGTGGAACGAATACAATGTAAGTTTTGGCTTCCGTTACAGCCGCATGCTGGATCAGCTGCGCGGGTATAACCCGAACCAGTGGGAGTTTATTTTACCTATTAATCTTTTGGGTAGATAGTATGATCCTGTTGACTGAGGGTCGTTAGTCGCCGGTTACCGGTTGCCGGGCGTAAAATTCGTAATTAATAGTTAATAGCTAACCTGCCTTTCCCGGTAACTGGTAACCGGTAACTGGTAACTGAGTTTTTCCGCAAAAAGCCAGAAATGCTTTGGCGGTGTCCATACTTTCTTTAAACGTAACCGGTTTGGTTATGTAGGAGTGGGCGCCCAGCAACATGCATTTGTCCTTTTCCATAGGATTTAAGGAGGTGCTGTAAATGATTACGGGAACGCTTTTGTAACGGTCGTCGCTTTTAATACGCCGAAGGGTTTCTGTGCCGTTTAATTTGGGCATATTTAAATCGAGGATGATCAATGCGGGTTTGTGATCGGCAGTGAAATCTTTGCCCAGCAAACGCAAGGCATCTTCACCGTTTTGAGCAAAGCAAAGCACCTGACCGGCGTTCAATTCCGCCATGGCATCTTCCAAAATGGCACGGTCATCGGCATCGTCATCGGCTACTAATATTTTAGACAGAGTGTTTTCCATTACGCAGTTTGTATTGGTAGTGAAACAAAGAAATTTGCGCCCTTGCCTTCGCTGCTGGCGGCACGGATGGTGCCTTTGTGCGCTTCAACAATTTTTAAACAGATGGCCAGTCCCAAACCGGTTCCTTCATATTGATCGCGGGCATGCAGCCGTTGAAACAACTTGAAGATCTGCGGCGCATATTTTTCGTCGAACCCAATGCCGTTATCGGCAAAAGTTATTTCGTGTTGGTTGTTCACCTGCTGATAACGGATGTTTATTTCAGGCGGTATGCCATTGCGTGAATATTTTATGGAATTGGTTATGAGGTTTTCAAATAACTGACGCAGCAGGCTTTCATCGCCATCTATGGATGGCAGCGACTCAATATTGATCACCGCATTTTTATCTTCTATGGCCAGCTGCAGGTCCTGTACGGCATAACCGGCTACCTGATTCAGGTCAACGTTGTTAAAGGCGATCTCGGTTTTACTGATCTGTGAAAAGGCCAGCAGGTCTTTGATGAGCGATCGCATACGGCCCGATACGGAATGGATAAGCTTTAGATAGTCGATGCCTTTTTCGTCCATGGTATCACTGTAGCGGTTCAACATATAATCGCTGTAGAACATCAGTTTGCGCACGGGTTCCTGCAAATCGTGGGACGCCACAAAGGCAAATTGCTGCAGTTCAAAATTGGTTTTATTCAGTTCTACAATATATTTTTCCAGTTTTTCCTGGTGGTCTTTCAGTTCTTCCTGTACCTCTTTTAATTCGTAATTGTCTTTAAGGGTTTCTTCATAAATTTTCTGGGCATGAATATCTACCAGGTAGCCAATCCAGTATTGCAATTCACTTCTATCATTCAGAAAAGGAGAAAGCGATACCTGGTGCCACAGGTAATCGTCGCTGTCTTTTTGCTTTATGCGCGCCTGAATTTTAATAGAAGCGGCATCCTGCGGTATTTTATTATTAAAGAACAGGATAAATGCATCGTAGTCGGCGGGGTGCACGATCTGTTTCCATTGGCTGTTGTTTAATGATTCAATGGTTTCGCCGGTATAGCGTTGCAGCCATTCATTAGCGTACACCAACGATCCGGCTGGTGTTAGCGAGAAGATCATCAGCGGCAGCGAATCGGTGAGCATTTTATATTGCGCTTCGCTTTTTTGTACGCGGGCCGATAATTCCTGCAGCCGTTCGTTTTGCTTTCTTATTTCTTCATAAGGGGAAAAGGCTGGTTCGTTGCGAAAGATACTGCGCCATTCATCCCGCTGGTTGATGTCGAGCTTTACGCGATGGGGGATGGCATAAAACAATTCGATCAATGTTTCAGCGTCTTTGTTAGTAGAAACGCTGAATTTATTCACCAGCTTCTTGGCATATTCAAGCCCATTCAGGCTGTTGTCGTTGTTTTTTTCATTTTTGATGCTAGACACCACAAACTGGATCTGAATGGTAACCCGG
>CBIMFG010000088.1:0-8981 GCA_966243125.1 uncultured Niastella sp. | reverse complement strand
AAGCCGGTCAACTGGCAACCAAACTGATAGATAGTGTGGATGATCCTAAAGCCGATGCCAACGCCCTGTTTACACAGGGAACTGAGCTGATCAAAGACTTTTTGACCGCTGCTGCGCGCGGAGAAATGGAAAAAACAAACAGCCATAAAGACCTCTATCACGAAAAGGTAAAAGAGGCCGAGGCCATTCTGCTCGATCATTTGCACAAAATGCCACCGCGCATGAATATGATCGCCAAAATGGTAGCGTTAAGCGAATCAACTTTAAAGCGGTACTTCAAACTTATTTATGGGAAAAGCGTGTACGATTATTACCTGAACAAGAAAATGGAAATGGCCCGAACGATCTTGTTGCAGAAGCCCTATTCAGTAAATGAAATTGCAGAACTGATGGGCTATGAGAAGGTGAGCCATTTTATTGAGATCTTTAAAAAACACCATGGCTGCTCGCCTGGTAGTATAAAGAAAAAGCAATTCGAAAACGCATAGGTATTTTAATCTCAAGATCAGCAATTATACTCAAAAGTCGTCCCCTTAGTCGGCGTCTAATAAAAACCCTGCGAAGTCACAAGCTTTGTAGGGTTATCTTTTTTATAATGGTTCTTAGTTCTTTGTTCTGAGTTCTGTGTTCTGTGTTCTGGGTTGTAGAAGGCGTTACCCCGCAGTGGTGTATTCGCTTATAGCTTACAGCTTATAGCTTGCAGCTTGTAGATTGCAGCTTATAGCTTGCAGCTTATAGCTTGCAGCTTGAAGCTTGCAGCTGTTTTCAAAACCCAAACTTAGGCAACGAAGGTCTGTATACAGATGGCTCGTGGCGGGTAGGTTCTTTAAACAGCCAGGTGTAGAACCGGTTCAGCAATCCCATGAAATTATGTTTATACGATAACCGCGGTTGATAGCTGTAATATTTAGCGCTGCCGATCTTGAATTTGATCAACACCATTTCCTGAAAAGCTTTTGCTTTTATTTCATCAGATAAACCAATGATACTGTTTAATTCCTCAGGATCGTTTATGATATAAGCTTTGCCGGTTATTTGCAAATAATACCCTTTGCCTTTGCGGTAGATCTGCATATCGGCCAAAAATTCCTTGTCAAACTCCTGTAAATGCTGTTCGGGCCGGTTAGTAAAGAACCAGATGTTGGCCAGTTCATCTACTTTTAAGATTGATACAATAGTTGTTGGAAATTTCAACACGCCTCCGCTCATATTATAAAACAACGCACTTCCAATTCCCTGTATCTTGTTTTGTAAAAAAGGTATACTGTTGGAGGATCTCATATGTGTGTGTTTTAGTTGTTAAATTTCAAACCAAGTGCCAATAAGATTTTATACTCATATCGCTGGTAAATTGGCAGCTCACGTAGAGTTTTTTCTACACAACCTCTTCGCTCTTCAGGAATCGTGGCATTTCTTTTTTATCAATCATTTACAAATCCGTTTTTTTCACCACAAAACAATGCGTTATGGAAAGAGGTAAAAGTGCAAAAGGACAGGGAGCTGGTAAAACTTCCAGAAGTAATAAAAGTTCCAATGCTGCAGGAAAATCTGAATCAATGGGTAAATCCGGATCGATGGGTAAAACCGGATCAATGAGTAAATCCGGTAGTATGAGTAAATCTGAATCTATGGGTAAAAAGGGAAGCAACTCATTATTGAAACAGTTTTTTATAGAACAGTTACAGGATATTTATTGGGCCGAAAAGGCGCTTGTGAAGGAATTGCCCAAAATGCAGGGAGCCACTACAACAGAAGAGCTGGCTGAAGCAATAACAGAACATGTAACTGTAACAGAAGAGCAGGTAGGCAGGTTAGAAGAAGTGTTTGAGATGATGGGCGAAACCGCCAAAGCCAAAAAGTGTGAAGCCATGGAAGGCTTGCTTAAAGAAGCACACAGCATTATTGAAGAAACCGAGGAAGGATCAGCTACCCGCGATGCCGCTATTATTATGGCTGCTCAAAAAGTTGAGCACTATGAAATAGCCACTTATGGCGGATTGGTACAACTGGCTAAAACCATTGGTATGATGGAGGTGGCCGATGTACTGGCGCAAACCCTGGCTGAAGAAAAAGAGGCCGATGAAGTACTTACCCAAATTGCTGAAAGTAATATTAACGAAGAAGGTGCGCAGGAAGAAGACGCAGGGGAGCAGATGGAAGAAGGAAATGAAGGTGAGGAAGAAGATGAAGAATAAAGCAATATTAGAATATCATTAAAAAGGCCCCCGATTGCCTAAAATCGGTGGGGCTGGTATGAGTTTTTTAGTTCTGGTTATAGATTTAGGGGTTTTTTAAGGTCTACTGGTGTCGGGCCATTCTTGGCCTGACTTTTTTTTGTACCTACTCTAACCTTTTAGTTTCCGACTACTCCATTACAATTCCTAAATTTTACTACTATGCCCAGTACAAAAAAGAAGAACAAACTGTCTGCGTTGTTCCAGAAGATGTCGAATAAAGTAACCAGAATAACCGGCTCACCCATCGCATTTATAACCGCATTGGCTGTCGTGATCATTTGGGCCGTAACCGGACCCATCTTTGGCTATTCAGATACCTGGCAACTGGTTATAAATACCGGTACTACCATTATTACTTTTTTGATGGTGTTCATTATACAACAATCGCAGAATAAAGACACGGTGGCTATTCATCTGAAATTAAATGAGTTGATAGCCAGTCATGAGCTTGCAAGCAATCGCCTAGTTGATATTGAAGACCTAACGGATGAAGAACTGCAAAAGATCAAAGAGTTTTATGTAACCATTTCTAAGCTGGCTGAAAAAGAAAATGGGGTCATCAATACGCACTCATTAAATGAGGCGAAAAATCTGCATAAATTCAAACAGGAACATAAAACGGGGAAATGAAATGGGGCAGGTGACAAAAGTAACGCACAGACAATATTTGAAAATACACCGGGATTATGCAAAGGCCGCCACGCTGGCCGATCTGGTTTATGTGTCAGATGCTGACCCCGGCATCATTCGTTCAAAAAAGGGCAAGGGTTATAGCTATGTGTATGCGGGTAAAGTGGTTCGTAAAGAAGAAGACATTAAAAGGATCCGCAGCCTGGCCATTCCACCTTCCTGGACGCAGGTATGGATCTGTGCCTTGCCCAATGGGCATATACAGGCCACCGGGTTAGACCTTCGTAAACGGAAACAATACCGGTATCATCCCTTATGGTCGGTACTGCGTAATGAAACCAAGTTTCACCGCATGGTTGAGTTTGGAAAGGCGTTGCCCGCATTACGGCAGCGATTGGAAATTGATCTTGCTCAAAGAAACCTCACCGCCTCCAAGGTGATTGCTACCGTGGTGAGTTTAATGGAACGTACCTACATACGCGTGGGCAGTGGCGAGTATGAAAAACAATATGGGTCACATGGCTTAACAACCCTCAAAGACAAACACGTTGTAATTGCCGGCGATACCATTAAGTTCTCCTTTAAAGGAAAAAAAGGCGTGAACCATAATATAACGCTCAAAAGTAAACGGCTGGCCCGCATTGTACAAAACTGCCGGGAAATACCCGGGGTTGAACTTTTTCAGTATTACGATGCGGAAGGCAATAAACATCCGGTTGATTCGGGCATGATAAACAGTTATATAAAAGAAACCACGGGAATGGATTTTACTTCGAAGGATTTCAGGACCTGGGCCGGTTCGCTAAATTTATTACGATCGCTACAGGCTATGGGTGAAGCGGTTACGCAAACCGAGCAAAAGCGCAATATAGTAGCGGCCCTTGACGAGGTGAGCCTAAAGTTGGGGAATACCCGCACTGTATGTAAAAAATACTACGTACATCCGGGGCTGATAGCCTTGTATGAGGAAAATAGTTTAGCAAAATACCTGAAAGCCCTGGAAGAGGAGCGATCCCCGGAAACCGCCACAGGTCTGCATGCCGATGAGCAGATCTTGATGAAAATTCTACAGTCATTCCACAAATGTTAATCGGGTTTGGGAAGTATTTTCTACAGATGCAAACTGTTCCCGTTTAAAATTTTAGGCATAGTTTTTATAAAAATATATATGTACCGCCGCTAAAATGTGACGATCGAAAATGCGAGAAGTGGCGGAGTAAAAAGCTGATCATTTAAACTCATTATAAACTTACGCTACAAATCAGGCCTTAACCAAGGACTCCCGATGTTTCTACATCGGGTTTTTTTTTGCCCATACCCCAGCTCGCCTACATGCAGGAAACTGCTCATAGCTGCAAGTGGTATTGCGGGACCTGTATTGGGCATAGAAGGCCTTTGAATATTGAATATTGAATGTCAATATTGAATGTTGAAGTGGAATACAGAAGGGAGGGAAATTAAGAATGAAAAATGAGGAACAGAGGAATTAGAATGGAAGTTGACACGTTGACGAGTTAACAAGTTAACCGGTTAACATGTCAACTGGTTAACTAACCGAGCCCTCAACTCCCGCTCGGTCTCTTAGCAGACCCTGAGCGGAGTCGAAGGGTCTTCCTCCTATATCAACCCTATCTACGTTATCAACTTCTCCTTCCTGGTCAACTCGTCAACTGGTTAACCGGTCAACCTTATCAACGTGTTAACCTGTCAACAACTGTAGAACCCATTTCCCATTTAAAAAACACAATCAACATACTACGCTGTAACCCAGAACGGAATAATTTTTTAAGCATTACCGTATCATTGTTATACTAATGAAATATGATACATAACAATGAATGCGTGTAATGAAATACGTTACAATCTAAAAAAATACTATTAGTAAACTTAAAACGTAACTATATGGCAACAAATAAGGACGTGACTGAAGTACTAAACGATTTGATCCAGATCAACAACGATCGTACTGCTGGCTATATGAGAGCCGCAGAAGACACCGACAACGTAGACGTTGACCTGCGTACTATTTTCGAACGAATGGCTGATGAAAGCCGTCAGAACGCTATTGAATTAACAGCCCAGGTGGGCCGTTTAGGTGGCGAACCTGCAACCGGTACCACCACCAGCGGTAAAATATACCGTGCGTGGATGAATGTTAAAGATATGTTCACCGGAAAAGACCGCCATGCGCTCTTAGCTTCCTGTGAATATGGTGAAGATGCCGCACAACGCGCCTATGAAGATGCACTCGCTACTGATGCGCCGCTGTCAACAGACGTTCGCCAGTTAATAACCAGTCAAAAAGCATCGCTGAAAAATGCGCATGATATGATCAAGAAGTATAGAGATCTGCATGAAATAACAAAGTAACCTAAAATAGTGGCTTTAGTACTGTAGAGCAAAAACGCAGGCCGTTCCAATTATCGGGATGGCCTGTTTGTTTATATGTTGATTTTACATCAAATTGGTGAAAATATACCGGAAAATTCATATGGATTTGGGGAAATTAATACACTCTTTGTTGAAAATCACTGATAAAAGTACTGGCAACAATTTTTAAATATAATGTCAAGTAAATAAATGGGTATGAAAGCAGATTACAACAGGACTACACCTTACATCAAAAGCATGGTATCGTGCTTGAGTAAGGTAGTAGATGATGGTTACAAAGAGGATTTTGTCGCTACCCGTGAAGGCCTGGAATCGTCCAGTACCCGGAAGTTGTACAGCCCTAATGAAGTGAAAGTGGTTACCTCATTCCGGTTCGAAGGATTTTCAGACCCCCATGATAGTGCAGTTTTGTATGTTATAGAAACGGCAGATGGTGTAAAGGGAACTCTGATTGATGGTTGTGGAAGTTTAGCCGATCCATTCGTATTCAAATTCATTACAGATGTGGAGTCCCGGAGTGAAAAACTCCTGATCAATTAACCAATCTTTTTCCACTATATATACAACGTGATAAGAGCTGTCTTTCCGGTTAACCGGGAGGACTGCTCTTTTGTTTTAGGCATACACGATTATGAATAAAAAAAATCCTCCCCGGCTTAGCCGGGAAGGAAATGGGTTTTAACTATATTGAAAATACAATTCTAGGTGCTGCGCATTAATCCAAGTATTAAGGATATAACGGCCAATACAATCAAAATGTGTATCAAGCCACCCGCACTGTATACAAAGAATCCTAATATCCAACCTATTACAAGAATCACTGCAATCAGATAAAGTATACTTCTCATGGTGATCGATTTTTAAGTTTACTAATATGTACATATAATAAAAATCTATTGCCATGTGCCCAGGTACACTAAGTGGAGAATATTTATAACAAAATGCAAAGATCATGTAGATAATATTGCTCAGGGCCCGACTATTGTACTCAACATAGGGCAACGGGAACATCTTTTTACTTGTATTCCGCATGATCATTTTCAAGATAATGGCAAATACCTGGAAAATCTTTAAACATTCGGTTGACGAGTTTTTAAACGACAATTGCGTAAAACTCAGTGCCTCCCTTTCTTATTATACCATTTTTGCATTGGGCCCAATGCTCATCGTTATCATTTCATTTGCAGGCATCTTTCTGGGGCGCGATGCGGTAGAAGGAAAGTTGTACAACCAAATAAAATCACTGATAGGCGGTGCTGCCGCAGAACAGGTACAAAGTATTATAGCCAATTTGCAACACAGTAATCAATCGGTAATGGCCGCTATTATTGGTATCGCTTTATTAATATTGGGTGCTACGGGCGTGTTCACCGAAATTCAGGGTTCTATTAATTATATCTGGTCGGTACGGGCCAAACCTAAAAAGGGCTGGTTGAAATTTCTCACCAACCGGCTCATCTCTTTTTCACTGGTAATTAGTTGCGGATTTATTTTACTGGTATCTCTTATTATAAATGCCTTAATGGAACTGCTAAATGAAAGGCTTCAGCTGTATTTTAAGAGTGTTACTATTGTGGTGTTTTATATTTTAAACTGGGTATTGATCTTTGCCGTGATAACAGCCCTGTTTGCCATCATCTTTAAAGTGTTGCCCGATGCCGTCATTCGGTGGAAAGATGCGGCCGTAGGTGCGGCGTTCACCGCCCTGCTGTTTATGTTGGGCAAATTCCTGATCAGTTTATATATAGGTAAATCAAATGTAGGGCTTACCTATGGCGCGGCCGGTTCCATTATAGTACTTCTGGTATGGGTGTATTATTCTTCCCTGATCCTGTATTTTGGGGCTGAATTTACTAAGATCTATTCCATACATCATGGCTCGGGTATAAAGCCGGTAGAAACAGCCGTTTTCATTATTAAACATGAAGCAAAGGAAATAGGGGAATCAAAGATCTGACAATTCGATTTCCTCATTTAACGTAGATTTTCTTCCACAGCACTATTGACCCACCCAAATTTCATTAATTTAATTGTACAAGACCGTTGTAATGGCATAGGTATTTTATAGATATATAGTGCCCTTAAAAGGGATTCCCAAACAAATACGCTAAAGCTAATTACGTTGAACAAAGCGGCAAGAATAACCTTGAAAGTGCTCCTGTGGTTCGTGGCAGTACTGCTGTTGATAGCAGTACTGGTGCAAACGCCACCGGTGCAGAATTTCGCCCGTAAAAAGGTGCAGGCCTGGTTGCAAACCAAGCTGGGTACCCGCTTGGAAATTGGCCGCCTGCGTATAGGTTTTCCCTCCTCTGTAGTATTGGACAATGTTTATTTGGAAGACAAAACAAAAGATACACTGTTGTATGGTGGCCGCATAAAAGTAAGTCTGCAAATGCTTAAGCTGCTGCACAGCGAAGTGGCCATAGGCGATATCAGGCTGCAAAACATGACCGCCAAAATAAAACGGCAGCTGCCCGATACCACATTTAACTTTCAATTCATTATAGATGCCTTTGTAAGCGAGAATAAAAAGCCCGCCAATCCCGCCGATACCGCTGCATTGAAAATGAGCCTTGATAATGTATACCTCGATAATATTCGCTTTTTATACAAGGACACTATCTCCGGGAACGACTGGGCCATTCAGTTAAATCATTTCAATACGCACATCAACAGGTTTGATCCGGATAAACAGGTGTTTGATATTCCTGAAATTTACCTGGACGGATTAACGGCCCGCATGTATCAATACAAACCATTGGTTACGGTGGAAGATGTAGTGAACAACGACACGGCTATGTCGGCCATGCCGGTGATCAACCTGAAACAGGTACAGTTAAAAAACATCGATGTCGATTATCAGAATAATGTCTCGGCTTTTTATACGCAAGCCAAAATTAAGGACCTGGATACCCGCGTGAATACCGCTGATTTGAATGGCCGCCGGTTAATACTTGACAGAGTAAAGCTGTTAGGGATCAACGCCCGGGTAACCATGGGTAAAACTGAAGCTGCGAAACTGGTAGCTGAAAAAGCAAAAACCGAAGCCACCGACCTGGCGAACCAAAGCTGGTTAGTAAACGTAAATAACGTCAACGTTCAACAAACAACTTTCCAGTTTGATGATGAGAACCAGCCCCGCCAAAAACAGGTACTCGATTATGGCCACCTGAAGGCAACGGATGTTACCTTACAGGCACGCCAGTTTTATATGAGTGGCGACACCATCACGGATTCTATACAGGAAGGAGGATTAAAAGAACAAAGCGGCTTTACCCTGAAACAACTGCAGGGCGATGTGGTGTATACCAATAAGAAGGTATATGCCGACGATCTGTTGGTTGAAACACCGGGCACCCGTATTAAACATACTATTCACCTCGATTATCCTTCATTGGAAGCCGTACAAAAAAACATTGGCCTGCTGCAGGTACGGGCAGTATTGCCAGGTTGCTACGTTTCCAACAGAGACATTTTATACTTCGTTCCCGATCTGAAAAAGCAACCGGGATTTAGTGACCCCGCAACCGTATTTCACCTTAATGCCGATGTAACAGGCCGGGTAGATAATTTGAACGCCAAAGTATTACAATTACAAGGTTGGAACAATACAAAACTCGATGTAGCCGGTACCGTAGTGGGCCTGCCCTCAATAGAAAAGGTGTACGGCGATATCCGTATTAACGAAATACGTACTACCCGAACAGATGCAGATCGCTTTCT
>CBIMFG010000087.1:0-9001 GCA_966243125.1 uncultured Niastella sp. | reverse complement strand
AAAGCACGCAAATATTGAAGTAGATGCATCCTTCGATTCATTGGGCATCTGGGGCGTAGTAACGTAAACCATTCATCCTGTTTAGCAATCAAACAACATAATTAAACCATTCCATTAAACCATCCTATGTGTTTATTGAGCCGCTCCGGTTGTGGGGCGGCTCCCAACCCAATAGCAAATCGTTTATTATGAAAGCAATTGTTGATTGCAACAGCTTCTATTGTTCGGCCGAACGCCTGTTCAGACCTGATCTTCAACACAAACCAGTGGTGGTATTAAGCAACAACGATGGCTGCATTGTTTCCCGCAGCGATGAAGCCAAAGCGGCTGGCATAGGCATGGCAGTTCCTTATTTTGAAGCAAAGCCGCTTATGCAGCAACACAACATAACAGCCTTCTCTTCCAACTATAACTTGTATGGCGATCTCAGCTGGCGCGTTATGGAAACCCTGCGCATGTTAATTGGCGATGCCAGTAAAGTGGAAGTATATTCAGTTGATGAAGCCTTTGTTGACCTGGGCGATGTGCCTGAACCAAAGCTTTTTGAAACAGCTATGCACATTCGCCAAACGGTTGAACAATGGACCGGCATTTCTGTATCTATTGGTGTAGCGCCAACCAAAACATTGGCCAAGCTGGCCAATTACCTCGCCAAGAAAAATAAAGCAGCTACCCAATGTGTGTATGTGCTGGCCAACCGGCAGCAACAGGCAATTGCCATGAAACAAACCCGTGTGGGCAATGTATGGGGCGTTGGTTGGGCTTATGCACAAAAGCTAATTGACCAGGGCATTACCAGCGCCTGGGAGTTAAGCACCATGTCTGAGGAGTGGGCGTACACAAATATGGGCGGTGTTACCGGCGCCCGGCTCATCAGGGAATTAAATGGTTTACCCTCGCGCGATATGGAAAAGCCATTGGTAAATAAAAAGATGATCGCCACCACCCGTATGTTTGGCCAACCGGTTACGGATCTCAACGATATAAAAGAAGCTATTGCTACCTATACGTCCAGGGCAGCTGAAAAGCTACGCCGGCAACACAGCGCCGCCAGGGTCATCAGTGTATTTATCGTTCCCCGTGAACAGAATTATGAAGTTAACTTTCGCCGCGGTGCTACCGTAAGCTCGTATGTTACCTTACCCGCCGCCACCAGCAGCACCCATGAATTAATAAAGCCTGCGGTACAATTGGTTGAGTCGTTGTACGAACAGGGTAAGGTGTATAAAAAAGCAGGGGTTATGCTGGGCGGGTTGGAACCAGATGAAAGTATTCAGGGCAATTTATTTTTACCAGAACCGCAAAAGTATAACCGGCTTTTAATGAGCATGATGGATAACATCAACTTCAGTATGCGTGATGATGTGCTGAAATTTGCAGCATCCGGGCTTACCCGCGATTGGAAGATGCGACAGGAATTACGGAGTAAACGATACACAACACGGTGGGAAGAATTGTATGAAGTAAGTTGATTTTCAACCTAAAAGATCAAAAAAAAGTAAAATGCGTCGTTTTAAAAAAAAGATGATGGCTTAATTCTTTTTTTGAGTCAGAAAAAGATTTTGTGGGTCAGAAAAAGATTTTATGACTCCAACTGAAGATTTTTCAAGTCAAATAATAATTTTGCGACCCTGCAAAAAATTTTATGAGCCGGTGAAATATTTTGCGACCGTCCAAAATTTTTTTTGAGGCAAAAAAAAATTCTGTCAGCTCGTAAAAAGTACAACTGCCTCAAAAAATCGAAAAGATGGTCGTGTAGTAGTTTTTATGACTCTGCAGAAAGAAAAGATGGTCATTTTATTCATTTGAAGGGTTCTTTAAGTTCAAAAACAACTCATCCAGGGAAAAAGACGCTAGTCAGTTTACATTGAGCACTCCCCTTATTTCATTAACTACACATTTTGTTTCCTGATAGAACCATCAAAATTGTCTTCCTAATCAAAAAAAGTTATTTGCGTACCTGTAGCCTGTCCTTCCGGTTCTATAAAATGTGGCTGAGTTAATTGCAGTCCGCAGGCAGCATTTAGTTTATCGGTTAGGTAAATGATCAGTTCGGGCGAATACAACTCATCTTCCATATGTACAAAAAAGTACAGTTCTTCCAACCCCTGTTCAATCCAGTTAATGATGCGTTCAATCCAGGCATCCAGCCGGGTATAATCAGTGGGGTGCATGCTATTGGCCACAAATCGAACAAATGCTTTGGGAATGGTGAGGTGCATATGGGCACAATCCCTTCTACCCGCGGTATCAGTTATAACAGCGCCCTTTTTCAACAAATACAACGTATTGAAGAATTCTTTCCGAATAGCTTCCTGTGCAAACCAGTCGGGATGACGTACTTCTAAAAAAAAGGTAATGCCGCCAGGCAATGATTTTAAAAATGTAAACAACTCATCTTTACGGTTGGGGCCAAACGAATCGCTTAGTTGTATAAACACGGGGCCCAGGTGTTCTTTAAATGCTTTCACCCCTTGCAAAAATTCATTGATCATTGCGTCCTTGCCTCTTAACCCACCCTGGTGTGTTACGCCCTGAAACAATTTGGGACAAAATATAAAATCGCGGCCATTGGCTTTATCGGCCCATTTGGTGATGGCCGCCTCATCGTAAATTTTATAATGTGTGGCATTCAGTTCAATGCAATTATAATGCTGTACATAGTTGCTTAAGAAATCTTTCTCCTTTGCCTTGGCCGGATAGATCTTCCCAAGCCAGCCCGGAACGCCCCATTGCGGACACCCAATTCGTATGTTTACGGTGGTTTTTTTTACCCCACCCAATATCTTTTTATTACCAGCCGGTTCGGGCGGCAGGCTAAAATTAATGGTATCCAATTCAGTAGGAGGTACTTTCCCAAATTTCATATAATCAACGAGTTAACAATCTAACAAGTTACTAAGTTCTGTGCAATTTTTCGCCTTGTCAACTCGTCAACTTTTTAACTTGTCAACTTTTTTCTCCATCTTTAAAATATCGCTATTCACTGGCCGTCTACCCAGGTATAATACATGAAGGAGACGCTTACGATAGCAGCTGGCATGCAGGCAGACAGGAAACGCAATATAACGCAGGTCATTACCGACTACAGCAAACGCCTCATGGGCTTTATCCGCAAACGGGTAAACAATGAAGCCGATGCAGAGGATATATTGCAGGATGTGTTTTACCAGTTTGTTGGTAACACGCAGCCTATTGAACAAATGACTGCCTGGCTGTTTACAGTAGCGCGTAATAAAATAATCGACCGGCAACGAAAAAAGAAACCTGAAGCCCTGGAAGATCTGTTTGGCGAAGAAGAAGGCGATGAAGGCGGGCTTAACTGGTCGGAATTTTTATTTGACTCCAGCGATAACCCCGAGAAAGATTACCTGCGCACCCTGTTTTGGGAAGAATTGAACAGTGCGCTCAGTGAATTACCCGAAGAACAAAGACAGGTATTTATATTAAATGAACTGGAAGGAGTACCATTTAAAGAAATTGCCGAACGAACCGGCGAACACCTTGCTCAGTCGCAAACGATATGCAGTGCTTCACTTACGCAGCCGGTTAAGTGTGTTGAAAGATGAATTATTAAATTACTAAAACAACGTGTAACATGAAACGTAGATTCTGGTTTGGCAAAGCCGTTATGATCCTGGTATTCTGTACCGTCTTTATCATAGGCTTTAGTTTTATAGTAATGAGCTTGTGGAACGGCATTTTGCCCGATGTACTGGGCGTAAAACAAATCACTTTTTGGCAGGCGCTTGGCATACTGGTATTATCAAAAATATTATTCAGTGGCTTTGGTGGCTTTGCCCATAAAAAAGAACAATTCAAGAACCGCTTCCGGCAAAAAATGCTCGATAAATGGGAAACAATGACGCCCGAAGAAAAACAGCGATTCAAAGACGAATGGAAAACACGTTGCAGAGGCTGGCGGGGCGGTCCTTTTAATGATCGTGATTTTCCAACGCATGAACCGGAAGCCGAAAACAAATAAACCCGCTTTTTCACTAATGCCTATGGTTATGGAAGTGCTAGTCTTTAAAACCAACCTGCGCTTTAAAACGCATATCAATGCGGTAACACCCCATATCAATAACCTGCAGGGTATTTCCCGCTGGAATGTAGACCTCGACGATTCTGATAAAATACTTCGTATTGAATCTGACAATCTTTGTCCCCGCTCCGTTGAAGCTACCCTGCAACAGGCTGGCTATTTCTGCGAAGAACTGCACTAACTATCTATTGATACCTGCGCGAAAGATCGAGCAGGATCTTTTTATCATCAGCTGTTAATGTCTTCAGCATAGCTGTATCCTGCGGCACAAAATGGATCTTGAACGATTGAATGGCGGCCAAAGTATCTTTCACATTGTAACCGATTATGCGTAATGCCTGCGTAGCATTAAAATACTCAGGTACCACTACAGCGGTAGTATCGTACCACAATCCAAAGCCTCGTTGTGATAAAGCGTACCATGGAAAGTAATGGCTGGGATCATTCTTCCGGCCCGGAGCTACATCGGCATGACCAATGAAATTAGCAGTGGGAATAGCATAATGCCGCTTCAATGTATCCAACAATTTTACCAAACTGGTGATCTGTGATTCTGGGAAAGGTTCATGGCCGTTATTATCCAGCTCAATGCCAATGCTGCTTGAATTGATGTCGGTAAAATTCCCCCACTTGCTTACACCCGCCTGCCAGGCACGCAGATAATCGTTCAACATATGGTGTATGGTACCATCTTTACAAATTACATAGTGGGCGCTTACCTTCGTACGTTCCAGCGTAAAGGTTTTTAAGGTTTGCTCGCAGGAATTTTGCGCCGTATGGTGTATGATCACGAAGTTGGGTTTACGCAAATCGAAGTTGGTGGTACCCACAGCATAAACCGGCATAATGGCTGAATCGAGCAGGAGCTTATTGGGCATAGGCCTTAGATCTTTAGCTAACTGTTTTGCCTGCTTTTTATAGAACTTGTTGGTTTGGGCATAAGGATTATGCGCACAACTGTAAACGAGGGCCGAAATAACAACAGCAAAAAATAAACTACCTGCAAATACACGCATAGTGAACGGTTTTTTTTACAACCTATGCAAAGTAGGGAAGTTACATGTTAAGCAAAAAAAAATCCTCCCCGGTTAAGAGGAGAATTTTTATTAATCAGGATCACAGCTTGTTTATTTAGGAGAACCACCACCTAATCCACCACCACTGTCATTGGCTCGTTTACTCTCTTCTTCAGCACCGGTTTTGCGCTGGCGGGCCGCTTTAACCTGGCTGTTACCAAAACGGTAAGTAAAGTTCAGCTTAAGCTGACGGCTTTCGAAGTTACCGCTGGCTACAGAATGCTGTCCGGCATAATCGCTGGTACCTTTCCATTTTAAAGTACGGAAGATATCGCTTACCGAGGCTTTGATATTACCGGCGCCTTTTAATACAGTTTTCTGGAAACCACCATCTACGCTCCAGATGTAGCTGCTTTTAATAGTACCCTGCCATATAGAAGGTGAAGTATAAAAGCCGCTCATTTCACCCGTCCAGCCTTTGCCCAAACGGAAGGTTTGTTGTGCAAAGAAGTTCACAGCAAACACATCCAGGTTAATTTTCCGGTCTGGACCATTATCGGCTTTGTACTTTGAGTAGTAGGCATTCAAATTACCGAAGATGCTGTACCATTTGTATTGGAACGGATAGCTCACGTTCAGGCTCACAATGTCCTGCGTGGCCAGGTTCTTCTGGGTAATGAATGCTTTTGACTTTTCAGTTACATCTACCAGTTGTGAGAAGATGTCTTTTACATGGCTATAGTTCAATGTAGTATTTAACCGGTACTTATAGGTATGGGTAATGCCCACACTGTTTGTATACTGCGGGCGTAACCCGGTATTACCTTTTTGGTAGGTATACTCATCGATCTTGAATTCAAACGGATTCAGATTCTGGTAATTAGGCCTGTCTATACGCCGGCTAAAAGTTAAACTGTACTGGCTCATGGGCTTTTTGTTCAACGTAATGGCCGCACTGGGAAACAGGTTGGTATAATCACGGGTAAAAGTGGAATCGTAAGTAACATATTTTCCCGTGTTGGCATCCCATGCAAAGCCCTGTGAGCGGCCGGTGGCGTGGGTATTCTCTACCCGCACACCTGCCTGTATCATAAAGCCTTTGAACTGTCTGTTGTAATTAATGTAACCGGCATTGATATTCTCCTTGTATACAAAATTGTTACTACGAGAGCTATCATAAAACTTTGTTTGCCTGTCACCCGCATCTACATCGAATCTTCTGAAATCATTATTGCTTTCTACAAATGATATCTTACCACCTAATCCTAACTTACCTTTCTTAAATCCTTGCTCATAATCAACCTTCAAACTGTATAGATCGATGTCGGTGGGCGCATTCATAAAATAGATGCGGCTATAGATCGGTTTGGTTTCGTCGGTTGGGTTGTAATAATCGTTGGGCTGGTACTGTTCGCTTCTGTTGCGATAAGCGCCATAATCCGCATCGATGTTCAACTCATGGCCGGCAGAATCGGCATACCGGTAGTTAAGGTTACCGTTGATGTTATTTTTCTTATTCTTACTCGTGTTGTTGGCAACCAGTATGCGGTCAACCACCTGCGTGGGAATATAAGAGATAGGTGTACGCGCGTAGTTGTTGATGTCCTGGTTGGTAAAAGAACCGTTGGCCATAATACCTATCGTACTTCTTTTATTAAGGAAATAATCCATCCCAGCTTTAAAATTATGGCTCTTGTTTCCTACGTTGATCTTGGTTTTACCATCAAACAGGGTATCGGTTACCTCGCGATGCAGGCTAATATTGGATTCGTTTGGATTGTCGTTATAATTGTAGTTACCAAATACGTTTACATACTTATTGCGGTTGTTGAGTGAGAACCCACCATTGTATTTGGGCGTATAACCTAAATTATAACCTGCATTTACGCTTCCATTGGTACCATAGCTTTTGTTCTTCTTTAGCCTGATGTTGATGATACCGGCATTACCAGCCGCTTCATATTTGGCAGAAGGGTTGGTAATGATCTCGATGGCTTCAATAGAAGACGACTGAATAGTTTTCAAATAATCCGACAGGTCTTTTCCGGTAAATGGGGTTGGGCGGCCATCTACAAACACCTGTACGCCGTTTTTACCACTTACAGTCAGGTTATCATCTTTATCAACCATTACACCGGGCGATTTACGCAACAGGTCAAGCGCATCCTGACCAACCGAGTTAATGGTTCCTTCTACATTCAAAATAGTTTTATCGGCCTTTACTTCAACCATTGGTTTGCGGGCAATTACCGCCACTTCTTTTAAGTTACCTGCGGTTTTTACCAACATAACTTCAGGCACTGTTACATCACCGGCGCCACTTACTTCAATGGTGGCAGAAGTTTTGGGTGTATAACCCGTAAAGGAAACCGCTACAAAATAGCTACCTGCAGTAATACCGGTAAATGAGTACACACCGGTTGCATTGGTAGCTGACAGCTTAACCAGGGTGGAGTCTTTTACTTTTTTAAGTGTAACTGTTGCTCCGGATAAAGCTTTTCCTTGATCATCCTTAACGTTACCCGTTATTTGCTGCGCCATGGTAGCAGCGGCGCAAAACAAAAAAGGCAGCATTAATAATATCAGCTTTTTCATGAATTAAAATATTTCAGTTTTAGTCGGCAAAAGTATCTGCGTGTTACAGTTGTATAACTTCGCATACACCAACGGTAAATAATAACTTTTAAACGGTGAGGTAATAACACGATACAATCTAATTTGTTGATAATGTTTAAGCATTGAGTTTACAAAAGCAGCTTACAATTGTTCGTATGCATCATTGCGTAGTATTACTTATTACATTTCAGTAGATAACTTTAGCATTTCACCACACTGATTCTTACTTTCACACGCATAAATCGGCAGTTCACACACATTGGTGCAATTGGTAAAAACCTTACTATTATTTTTGGTGGCTGGCTGATCGTACTCAGTTCTTTATTTAATGAAATTGTATTTCATTCACCTTCAATAGGAGCACGCGCAGGAGCATTGCTGATAATGAATCCGTATTGCTGCAGGAGCCCCCGGAGTAAATATCCTTAGTTGGATACAGTCGTTCGCCGTGAACCATTTGCGAACGTACTTGTATGCTGTTGAAAAACCCAAACCGGAAATTATATGAGGCCCTTACCTGAACCCACAAGCATTTGGAAAATTATTAAGGCATGGAGTGGCTAGGCTGGTCACTCCCCTGCGCTCTCTTTTAACGCCTGCACCAATGTGCGCCTAGATCATTTTTCCCTTCACAATCTTCATCAATCCTTCTTTATAACTTTCACCGGTCAATATTTCTGCAGTTATGCCTTTCAACAACACCTGATTTCCCTCGATACCTGTTATGCGGTCAATTGGAATAATGAAAGATTTATGAACCCTTATAAATTGCTTTTGCGGCAACCGTTCTTCCAGTTCCTTCATGGTAGTATTGACCAGTATTTTTTTGCCGCTGCAATAAATGGCCACGTAATTCTTCATGCCTTCGATATAATCGATTTCAGGCATATTAATTTTCAACAGTTTGCCCTTGGATTCGGTCTTTACAAAAATGTAGTCATCTTCGGGCGATTGATCAACCGGTTCAGCTATTGTTTCATTCATTGCTTTGGCGGCTTTTTGCACAGCCGTTAAAAACCGGGGCAGGCGAACCGGTTTCAGTAAATAATCCACTACATCCAGTTCATATCCTTCAAGGGCAAATTCGCTGTAAGCAGTAGTTAAAATAACCCTGGTTTTGCCATTGATGGCTCGTACAAAATCAATTCCGGATAACTCGGGCATTTGCACATCGAGAAACACCAGGTCGATTTTTTGTGTGGCAATGGTTTGCAGGGCTACCAGCGGGTTAGTGGTAGTAGCCACCAGATTTAACAAAGGGGTTTGGTTCACATAATGTACCAGTATGTCTATAGCATGTTGTTCGTCATCTACAATAATACAA
>CBIMFG010000086.1:0-9015 GCA_966243125.1 uncultured Niastella sp. | reverse complement strand
TAACATTAAATTTAAAATTAATTAACATCATACCCTATCTAAAAACGTAATGATTCTTACTTATTGATTAAAGTCAATGTACTTTAACACATGTAACAAAGACAATAAGCGCACATTTATTGACCTGGTTTCCGACGAATTCTCGCCAAAACCCAACGAATACTAAAAAGATACCGGCGAATACTAAATCACCACCATTTTTTGCTGTGTACTCATTTAGTTTTGGTCCTGCAACAATTTTGTTATGGACAAACATCCAATTGAAACCTGGGATCAACTGGTGCATACAATGCTTCACCCGGCGATGTTATTACAGACGGCGCCAGCTGACATGGAAGGATACCTGGCAACCGCAAAAGCATTGAAAGAAGCCCTCCGCACGCAACTGCTGCATGATACGCTTTATAATAAAACGGAAACAGAAAGAGCCTTGCTGGTAGAACGCTATCAAACCATAACAGGCAACCTGCTTAACCTGCTTTTTCATTACCAGCATTATGAATCCATTACGCGCGGGCTAAAACAGTTTTACGAAGCGGTGGGTGCAGAGTTAGAAGCTGTTATTATTTTACTGCAAAACACCTATAGCCGTTATTTCAACACTGACCTTAACCTCCCGCTCCCACTCCGTTTACGCGCAACCCGTGAATTGAAACGTACCTGGAAGAACATTACCGGTTTACCGAACTACGCTACAAGCAACATTACCATGCTGGATCAATGCCTCTTGGAGTTGATTTATCATCATGAAGAAACAGCAATGAGCTACCACCAGGCGGCCTATTTACAAAATCTGTTGAAAGCGATTTTCAATTACCTATCCAACAGGGAGTCTACGCCGGCTTACGCCTCTTTAGCCGAACTATTGATTAGCTGGAACTTCAATGAATTTGCGTTTATACAGGAAGTTTGTTTAGGCATCAGGAAGGAAGTTGAAAACCAGGAATCAGCTGAATGCCGGCTTGAATTTTTAAAAAACAAACAAAAACAGGTAAGTCAACTCCTGGAGAGAAGCCATGCAGCTTTTCATCCGGCAGAACCTGCAACCAAACAAACCATTCTTGAATGGATAGCCCAGGAATTAACCAGCCTGGCAGCAACCCCAAAATACACAGAAAAAACAGCGGACAAAGAAGCGATTAAAATTCACACCTCCATCTCAGTTCCGGCATTGGCGTTGATCGCCCGGCTTTTTAAAGAATCGGGTATTGTTACCAATACCAACCAATCAGAGGTGCTAAAGTTTTTCGCCACTCACTTCACCACCCTGCGCACATCAGAATTTTCCTATGGTCACCTCCAAAGTAAATACTACGATGCGAATGAGCACACGAAAAGAAAGGTACATGATTATTTAATGGCGATGGCTACACTATGTAGACAATTATAGCCACTTCGCTTCCTACGCACACATTCCCCCGCATTAAAAAGTTGTAAAAACGCGCGATCTTTTAACGCAAATTGCAGGCAATGTTTTGAACAACCTGTCTGATTTTGAAATTTTTTTTGAAAACCTGGCTTAAAAAGCAGGATCTTTCTAAGTTTGGAAAATAAGTGACTTAAAATGCCGCATTTAGAACTTACTATGACGCATTTTGACTCAACAATGGAGCGCATGTAATCAACTTTGAGGCATTTAGAATCAACTATTCGCCAACCTGAGTTACTTTGGTATATACCGGTATAACAATGACTAATATCCGTATAACTTTGGTGCATATATAACGTACTTTACTGCAAAGTGTCGTACTTACCAGCGTATGTTACTTACTTATGTACCAAAATGACGTACTGACGTTGCATAGTTGGATCAAAATGATCTGTAGTTAAAATCAGATAAAACATTGTCAATTTTAAACGGACTATACATACTTCAGGTTAATTCAGAGTAAGTAAACATAATTGCATAAACACGCAGGTTACATAAATAATAAGTCCAAAATTTAATTGCGTAGGTCCGCATTTGGTTATGTATGGAAATTTTCTTAAATTAAGCATACATTGCCCTGATTCTCGTACTTCTACTATACACATTCTAATGTAGAGCTGATTCCCCACCCAAATAGGCGGGGAATATTATTTGCTTTGATAACGATTGAAAATTATCTTAGCGAATCATAATTTCTTTTCCTTTCCTATTGCTGATTCGCTTGCCACCTTGTTCTAAAAACCGAAATCCTCTTTTCAGGTACATTAACGATTCAAACCTTTTCCAGCGCTGACAACTGTTAGCATTTTTTAAATTTTAGCGAATCATAAAATCCGTAAGAAAAGATCTGTTCATGGAGATAGCACAACTATTCAAAGAGCCTGGCCGGGATACGCAAGCAGTGAAACAGCTTTTTGATTCGCTATTTACGCCCCTGTGTTTTTGTGCGGAAAGAATTACCAGCAATCCATCCGAATCAGAGGATATCGCCATGACTGCCCTGGAAAAACTGTTGCAGACCGGACTGGCTACATTTGAAAACATGGACCACGTAAAGCGCTACGCGAAGAAGATGGTAGTGAATGCCTCCCTGGACTATCTGCGAAAGCAAAAGGCAAAGAAAAATTACCAGGATCATTTGTCCCACACAGAGCCCATCAACGAAGAATTTATTACCGAGCGCACCCTTTATGAGAGTGAAGTAATTGAGACCATCTACAAAGAAGTAGAGACCCTCCCCAGGCAAACCAGGGATGTTTTTAAAAAGGTTTACTTTGAAAAAAAGTCAACCACTGAGGTGGCTGCAGAATTAAACATTTCTGTAAATACAGTTTACGTGCATTGCTCCTTTGCCATAAAAAAACTGAGGCAGATCATTTCTGAGCGCGAGCTGATGGTTTTTCTGTTATTTGCGGGTGGAATCTCGGTTGCCTGAGTCTCCTTTTAAGTTATCAATCCTTTATGTCCCAAAGTGACATAAATATATATCCTTCAATGCCTAAAATGGCACCTTTATCCATTTTAAAAATATTTTTTCAAAAAGACTAAAGGTTTTTGTCTCCCTTACGTAATAACTATAGCAGGTTAACTAATCGTTACCGGAGCGTTATTAAATAATATTATTGTGTCCAATATCTTATAGTGGTTAGGGTGGTATAGTTGCTGGTTGCGTTTGTGATAAACGCAGTCGTGACATTTCATTCCTTTACGCTAAAGCACTACATCAAATGCCTGAATTTAATTTTACGATCAGTAATATACTCGCCAAGTATCCGGCCATTAGCCAGGATGAAGATGCCATTTTAAAGCAGTGGCTGGATGATGATCATAATCATAAAGAGATCTTTGACTCGTTGACCAATAATGACAATAGGATTGAATTACTGGAACAATGGGACCGGATAAAAAAACTGGAAAGCGAAAAATGGGAACAATTTCAGCTCCGTATTGATCCGGTAGTAGAAAAGCCCAACATCATTCATTGGTGGAATCGCTGGCCTACGTATGTGGCGGCGGCTTCGATTGTGGTGATTGCCGCCATAGGTTATAAATGGTTAAGCGGCGAGCCAAAAGAACAAGCTCAGGCAAAGCTTTCCAAAACAAGTATACAGTCTACTGATGTGCAACCAGGTGGATTTAAAGCTACCCTTACACTTGCCGATGGTTCAATTGTTTCTTTGGACAGTATTTCTAAGGGTAAACTGGTACAACAAGGCACAATAACCGTATATAACAAAGACGGGAAATTGGTTTATCAGTCGCAAGGGAAACAGCAAGGTGAAGTTCTTTATAATACACTCAGTACCGGAAAAGGGCAAATGTATGCCACTGTGCTGGCTGATGGTTCTAAAGTATGGTTGAACAGTCAATCCAGCATACGATATCCGGTTGCTTTTAATGACGATCAGCGCCTGGTAGAAATAAGCGGAGAAGCATATTTTGAAGTAGCCAATCTGATGAAGAAGGTAAAAGGGAAAATGCAAAAGGTACCTTTTCTGGTAAAGGCAGGCGATGTTGAAATAGAAGTAGTAGGCACTCATTTTAATATAAACAGCTTTAGTGATGAGGCTGTGGTAAAAACAACGCTGCTGGAAGGAAAGGTAAATGTGCATGCGCTGGCCAACAACCAGGTAACGGTATTGCAACCCGGGCAACAGGCCGGCTATAACAAACAGACAAAGCAAATAGTTAAGACCGATGACGCAGATATGGACGAAGCAGTGGCATGGAAAGACGGTTATTTCCAGTTTAACGGCGCAGATCTTCAATCGGTGCTAAGACAGTTGACACGTTGGTATAATGTGGATGTAGCTTACGAGGGTGAAATTCCGCAAAGGTCATTTGGCGGAAGAATATCCAGACAAAACAGCCTCTCGCAGGTATTAACAATATTGGAATCGAACGGAGTTCATTTTAAACTGGAAGGAAATAAGATCATCGTTTCGTTGTAAATAAATAAGCTTTATCCAAACCCTTAGGAAACATTGATAACCTTGAAGGAAGAAGGTCCAAAGGTTTTGCTACGATTAGTATGATAATAGTGTAATGAATAGCAGCCAGACTATGACAGCATAGCTTGTGTCCCTTCTTTTATCTTCAGTTATCCCCTATCATACCACCATTCTTACCATTTTAGCCTTGCGCATCTAACCAGTGAACCTTCTTCTAAGACGGTTCAGCCTTTGCTAAAAGCAAAGACCGGCATGTTTGCGGCATACCGGCCTTTAATAGCAAGGTTAACCTGAACAACAAGTCGGATTGTTATTTATTAACCTCAACAACAAAGGTATGCAAGATTTTGCAAGCAAAGCGCCTGCATTGGGCGGGGCTTTGAACCAACAACTAAACTGTTTTAAAAGCCGAAAACTGGTAAGAATCATGAAAATCACGGCAGTCATCTTATTAGGGGCCTGTCTGCAATTGAGCGCCAGGGGATTGAGCCAGAGCATTACCCTCTCTATGAAGGATGCTACCTTAAAAGCGGTCTTTAAATCAATTGAGAAGCAAACTGAGTATGCTTTCTTTTTTGATGAGGATCTGTTAAAGCAGGCAAAGAAGGTTACTATCAATGTAAATAATTTGCCATTGCCACAGGTGCTTGATCTGTGTTTTAAGGAGCAGCCGTTCTCATATAGCATTTCTGGCAGGACTATAACGCTGGTTAGAAAGAAGGAGAAGCAGGAGGCAATAAATTTCCTACATCGCTCCAACGCCACTCCACCGGTAGATGTCAAAGGTCGGGTTATAAATGAGAGTGGTGAACCTGTACAAGCTTCAATTACGATAAAGGGAACTACAAGTGGAACAACAACAAACCGAAATGGTGAGTTTCAATTAAA
This sequence comes from uncultured Niastella sp., assembly GCA_966243125.1. Classification (GTDB taxonomy): domain Bacteria; phylum Bacteroidota; class Bacteroidia; order Chitinophagales; family Chitinophagaceae; genus Niastella. Next base: position 3,747 of record CBIMFG010000086.1, on the reverse strand, counting down.
CAATGTAGAAGAACAAGCTATCCTAATAATAAGTGGTGTTGGTATTGAGGAGAGAGAAATAAAGATAGGGGGGGTAAGTAATTTAAATATAGTTGTAAAAATTTCTGTTAAACCATTAGAAGAAACAATAATTAAAGGATACTATACAACTGTAAATAAGTTTAATACAGGTACCGTTTCTACGGTTACATCTAAGGACATTCAAAAACAACCAATAAATAATCCGCTATTAGCACTTGAAGGTATGGTTCCGGGAGTAGCAATTTCTCAAAATTCTGGTGTACCTGGCGCAGGGATAAATATTCAAATTAGAGGGCAAAATAGCCTAAGATCAGGTGGCAATGAGCCTCTTTATATCGTTGATGGTGTCCCTTATAATTCTCTACTCCTTCCAAATCTTGGTAACAGTATTTTACAGCAAACTAACGGCAATTTCAATGCTGGCGCTGGAAATTCAATGAGTTTCATAAATCCGAATGACATAGAAAGTATATCTATTTTAAAAGATGCTGATGCCACAGCAATTTATGGATCACGCGGAGCTAACGGCGTTGTATTAATAACAACGAAAAGGGGGACAACTGGAAATGCGAAGGTAAACGTACATATTTCAGAAGGTATGGGAAAGGTCGGTCATAAAGTGGATCTTTTAAATACTCAACAGTATTTGAATATGAGAATAAATGCATTTGCAAACGATGGAGAAACTCCTAATTCAAGCAATGCGCCTGACCTGTTTATATGGGATACGACCAGTAACACAAATTGGCAAAAACTTCTGTTTGGTGAAACTGCGAAGTATACAAATGCACAAGCTAATATTACGGGCGGTGAAAAAAACATTCAATACTTGATTGGAGGAACGCTTTATAGAGAAACAACCGTTTTTCCAGGGGATTTTTCAGATAAGAAAGCTACAATTCATTTCAATTTAAATACAAACTCAAATAATGGTAGATTTAAAACAAACTTGACAGCTAGCTATTTAGTTGGCAATCGAGTGTTACCGCAGTCAGATTTTACTTTGATGGCATACTTGTTAGCTCCAAATGCACCTAATGTTCATAATCAAGACGGTAGTTTAAATTGGGCCAATTCGACGTGGCCGGCTGAAAACCCTTTCGTAAAAGCAGAACGACTTTATGAAACTAAGACCAGTAACATTATTAGCAATCTCAATTTGAATTACAATCTATGTAAGGGGTTTGATATAAGCACAAGTCTCGGCTATAATAAAATTCAAATAAACGAACATTCTACAATTCCTATCACATCTCTTGATCCTGGTATATACTCTACACTTACTGGAAGCGCCTCTTTTGTTAATAATACAATAGAGTCTTACATAATTGAGCCAAAGTTGTCTTATCAGTTTGCAAAAGGGAATAGCCAACTTGAAGCACTAGTTGGTAGCACTTTTCAAATGAATAAATCTAATGGTAGTGTAGTAAATGCGACAGGGTTCACTTCAGATGCGCTACTGAACAACATCCAAGCGGCATCTAACACTTCAATAAGTTCTGTAACTGATATAAAATATAAGTACAATGGAGGTTTTGCAAGAATCGGATATACTTATTCCAACAAATATATCTTAAATTTTACGGCCCGACGGGACGGAAGCAGCAGGTTTGGTGAAAATAATAGATTCCATAATTTCGGAAGCATTGCCGGAGCATGGTTGTTTAGCGATGAGTCGTTTCTAAAACAAATATTTCGGTTCTTGAGCTTTGGAAAACTGAAGGCTAGCTATGGATCAACAGGAAGCGACCAGATTGGCGATTACAAGTTTTATGATCTTTATAGTACAAACCAATATACTTATCAAGGTTCTTCCAATTTATCTCCCCAGACTTTACATAACCCTAATCTTCAATGGGAAGAAACGAAAAAGTCGGAGTTGGGAATTGAGCTTGGATTTATTAAAAGCAAAATATTATTCAATGCTAACTATTACTCCAACAGATCATCTAACCAATTAGTAAGCTACGCACTGCCAACATTGTCTGGGTTTGCAAATGTCTCAACTAATTTTCCTGCAACAATTCGGAATCAAGGTTATGAATTTTATGTAAATACGACCAATGTAAAAACGAAAAGCATTTCTTGGAGCACTACAATTAATCTTACTATTCCCAAAAATAAATTACTTGCATTTTCGGAAATTGAAAATACGCCATATAAAAGTTCTCTCTTGGTAGGCCAACCCTTAACAATTAAAAGAGTTTATCATGTTCTGGGTGTAAATGATACAACAGGTGCATATCAGTTTTCTGACAGTAAGGGAGCACCAACATATAATCCGAATCCAGCTACCGATAACATTTCCACCGTTAACACCGCTCCTAAATTTTACGGAGGCGTTTCCAACACATTTCGTTACGGAGGGCTTCAATTAGATTTTCTGTTTCAATTTGTAAAGCAGATTGGAAATAAATTTATCTATCAAAAATCACAACCATTCGGAAACTTTTATTCCGGAAATCAAAGTGTTGATGTTTCTAATAATTGGAAGAGCCCAGGAGATCATTCGAACATCCAGGCCTTTACACAAAGCTTTTCTTCTGTTCCGTATAATTCTTGGCAATACATTTCATCAAGCGACTATGCCTTTACTGATGCATCCTTTATCCGCCTTAAAAATGTATCACTTTCATATCTTTTTGCTAATTCCTTAATAAAAAAGGCAAAACTTAAAGAGTGTAAGGTATATCTACAGGGTCAAAATTTGCTGGTGTTTACAAAATATAAAGGACCTGATCCTGAAACAACAAATGGTTTTGTTTTGCCGCCTCTCAGAATGGTTACCATCGGTGCAAGTGTAACTTTTTAATACGCTTTTCTAATTTTGAAAATGTATATTATGAATGCAATAAAACTGATAGCAATATTTTGTATATTTTTAATTTCATGTGAAAAATATATTTCGGTCCCTCCCCCTGCAACCCAGCTTGTAGGCACTTCAGTATTTGCAAGCAGCATAACCGCAGCTGCTGCAGTTACAGGAATCTATGAAACAATGGTAAGGAATTCTATTGGCGGAGGAGCAAATGGAATCTCTGCCTTATTAGGGCTTTCAGGAGATGAATTCAAATTATTCCCTACGTCTAACGTTATACTGAATCAAACCTATAAAAATTCATTGACAAGTTCTACAAACATTTCCATTTGGAGTAATTTCTATAATGCCATTTACCAATCAAACGCCGTAATTGAAGGTCTTTCTTCCTCTTCAAATATACCTGAGAATATTAAATCGCAATTAATAGGCGAAGCAAAATTTATTCGTGCATTTTGCTTTTTCTATTTAACTAACATTTATGGTGATGTTCCGCTTGTCTTAACAACTGATTATTCTAGCAATAAGTTACTAGCCAAGTCGACACAGGCTGACGTTTATTCGCAAATTGTTGGTGATCTAAGGGAAGCAACAAAATCACTTCCGGTCTCTTACTTAACGGGAACAGGGAGTGCCTCTGATACAAGAGTTAGACCCAATAGTTATGCAGCCTTGGCATTACTGGGTAGAGCTTATCTCTATCAAAAGAAATATGACAGTGCAGAACTGGTTACTACAGCTGTTATAAGCAACCCGAGTTATAAGTTATCATCTGATTTGAATACTGTTTTCCTTGGTAAAAGTAACCAAGAAGCTATATGGCAATTAGAACCACCAAATACCGGGCTGAATGCGCCTGATGGTGCATTTTTGAACGGTTACACAAGTACATCGGGCCCATCAGCTAC
>CBIMFG010000085.1:0-9055 GCA_966243125.1 uncultured Niastella sp. | reverse complement strand
AACAGTAACTCCCGACAACGGCTGGTTTCTGTTATCGGTTACTTTGCCGGTTACATCGATTGGAGGCGGTGGTTCGTTTCTTAGGTTGGTTTCTTCGTTTGGGCTTGCGGTTTCCTTTGGTTTAATAATGACTGTTTTGTCGACAATGGTGTAAGTAAGCGGCTGGCCCTGAAAGCACTCCCTTAATACCTGTTCCAACGAACCGTTTTTAACTTCAATGCTGACTGGTTTCGCAACATCAAGCATTTTGCTTCCATATAAAAATTCAAACCCGGTTTGCTTTTTAATTTCCCGGAAAAGCTTCTGCAGTTGAATGTTTTCCTTGTTAACGGTTACCGTTTGTGAAAAACCCGCCGCAGATACCTGTAGGAAGCCCGCCAATATGAAAACAGCGGTTAACTTCATAACCAGAATAGTTTTGGACTTTACCCGCTGTGGTATGCACACAGCTTGGTAAAGATTAGTAAAAATCATACTTTTAAAATTGGGTAAACAAATAACAGTTTCGACGCTTTTAGAGAGTTTGCCCAAATTCGGCCGGTTGCGTTCCAGCGCTTCCGGCTTCCTTTTTTTGGCATTTAGTGAGTTACAGTGTTAATCAGGTCTTACTCATGTTTGTAACAGTTTTGGTTGATGAACAATCGGGTTAAGCAGTGTTAGTATAAGGTCCAAGGTTCAAGGTTTTGATTGTTACTTTTTCACGGCAGTACTGTTATTTTTCTTCCTTCTATTTTACAATGAACATTACTGAGTTCTAAAATTTTAAACACTTCGGTTATATTGCTGTTTCTGGGTATTTCGCCTTCAAACTTTTCGGCCGGCACTTTTCCGGTATACACTATTTCCACATCGTACCACCTGGCTATTTCGCGCATTACAGTTTCTACACTGGCTTCGTTGAATACAAATCGGCCATCCTTCCAGGCAACGGCTTCTTCGAGATCTGCATTTTTGTCGAGGGCCATTTGTCCATCTTTTGCCACCTGTGCCTGCTCGCCAGGTTTCAACACAAAGTGACCCTGAGTGCTGGTCATATTTACCGCCCCTTCCAACAGGGTGGTTTTAATTAGTGCATCGTCGTTATAAGCCTTTATGTTGAAATGTGTGCCTAACACTTCTACCTCAGCCTCCCGGCCACCTGCCGGTGGAATGATCTTAACAATGAAAGGCATTTTACCTTTACCATTATTCATGGCTTTGGCCACTTCAAAATAGGCTTCGCCTGTTAGCTGTACTACCCGTTCGTTGCCTGTGAAGCCGGAGGGAAAGCGCAAAGAAGATACCGCGTTCAACCATACTTTGGTGCCATCGGGTAATTCCACCTGATACTGGCCGCCACGCGGGGTGCTGATCGTATTCCAGGCAATGGCATCCTGATTACCATTGTGCTGGGATTGATAGATCAGCTGACCATCCTGCTTTTTCAGCACGATGGTTTTTCCCTGCCGGGTAAGGGCACCATTGGCAGCACTGTCGAGCACGATCACTGAGCCGTCTCCCAAGGTTAATAGCGCTTTATTCCCACCCGGCATCACAGGTTGTGTTTCGGGTTTAGGGGTATGAACAATTTCGGGTACTGGATTATTATGGGTCAATAAGAAATAGCCCGCGGTTGCCATTAACATCATAGTTCCGGCAGCCACCCACCACGTGCGTTTCTTACGCCACATAGGTATAACTCTTTCAGCGGTTGCTGAGGTAAGCACTTCCTGTACGTTGCTGTAAATTCTTTCGCCAACAATTTCTTCTTCTGCTTCAGTTAACGGATTGTATATGTCATTGCGCCGTTCGTTATACCACCCTTCTACCCGTTCTTTTTCTTCTTCAGAACAGGTTCCCAGGCGATAACGTTGTAACAGGTCGCTGAATTGGTTCGCATCCATGGTAATTCATTCAAGGTTTTAGGCTAAGGTTGAAATTTAATTAGGCAGGCAGGTTAGATAAGTATAAGTCGGAAAAAGAGAAACGAGGTGGTAGATGAAAATGAAGTTTTTTAAAAAAATCATGAAGTTTTTGTTAACTCTATGATGTACAACATTATTTAATTACGAATGTGGCCATAATGAGCATGGCAAGAGAAGTGTTGCCCAGATTGGATTTGAGTATTTTCAAGGCCAGGTAGATCTGTTTTTTTACTGTTTCTTCAGAGATCTGCAGGCGTTGGGCTATTTCCCGGTGCGTTAAATGTTCCTGCCGGCTCAGGCGAAACACTTCACGCATTTTGTCGGGCATTTTATCCATAACCTGGTCAATACTGGCTGCCAGCTCGCGGGCATACAGCTCTTCTTCAATGGAAGGCATGGTTTGGTTCGCCTCCAGGTAAGTGGTAAAATCTTCGAGGTAACCACCGCGAATCATATTCTTCTCAATGCGATCGATGCATTGATAGCGGATGGCGGTATGTAAGTAAGCGCGTAAAGTGGTAATTGACAGGGCCTGGCGGCGGTTCCATAAAGAAACAAACAGTTCCTGCACGCAGTCTTCGGCTTCTTTTTGGGAGCGAAGCACGTTCATAGCCTCGCGAAAGAGCGATTTCCAGTAACGTTCGTAAATGGCGGTAAAGGCAGCCTGATCGTTTTGCGAAAGCTGTTGCAACAGAACCTGGTCAGTATGTTGTTCGTAGTCAATTTGCTGCATTCTCCCTATTGCTGAACAGCGTTGAAATTACAATAAAAATATATAACGGTTGTTAGCCTTATACAAACTATTACTAAACAATATTAAATTAAAAATCCCGCCTGGTATGCCAGGAGGGATTTTTCGTTGAAAAACGCCCACATCACCAGTTCTTTTCCTGTTCCTCGTTCAGCCTTTCCAACTGTTGTGTGGGCGGGGTTCTCCAGTTAATATCATAACGAACAAAAAACATTAACCAACCGGTTCTTGCCAAACGCATTAAGTAAGGTTGTGCGGCTATTAAAAAAACCGAATTAAAAATGAGCCAGTAAAAGAAGCGGTTATCCTGTAAAGAAAATCCAATAAGCACCCACCAGGCTACAAAGGTGGCAACGCTTAATGCTATTGAGGCGGCATAGCTTACGTAGCTGGATCCATAATAAAAACCAACTTCAATATTAAAAGGCTGGCCGCAAACTGAGCATTCCTTGTTCATTTTCATGGTTGTCTTCAAGGCATAAGGGTTCTCGTTTTCGAACATGTGGCCCCTCCTGCAGCGGGGACATTTGCATTTGAACACATTGAAAACACTGGGTCTTTCATCGTCCTGAGCGATATTAATAGAGGCTTCCATATATTAATTTTTTACGTGTTGTTTTCTGAATATTTCGGGGGTTACGCCTTCATACTTTTTAAAGAACTTTGAAAAGTAGGAATTGTCCATAAATTGCAATTCGGTAGCTATTTGCGAAATGGTGAGCCGCGCATTTACCAGTAATCGTTTTGCCTCCAGCAATACCCTGTCTCTGATAAGCTCCCCGGCCGAACGGCCGGTAACATCTTTGCAAAGCGCATTTAAATGATTGGGCGTTATGTATAACATGACGGCGTAGTCTTTCGTCAGCTTCTTTTCTTTATAATGCTGATCGATCAACTTTTGAAAGTTGCGCAATACAACCGTGTTGTAGTTAGTGGTTTGTTTGGCTGTATCCTCCCCGGTATGCCGGTTAACCAATATGAACAACTGCACCAGCGCCGTTCTTACCATATCATCTTTCAAAGCGGTGGTGGCGTTGCCTTCGTGCACGATGCCCTCCAGCAGTTGTTGAATGTCAGGTTGCACCACATCAGGCAGTACGATCACCTGTTCCTGTGCAATGCCGGAAAAGAAAGTGAATTGTTCGAGGTAGCGGGAGTTCGCTAAAAAGTCACTGAGGTATTGTTCTGAAAAGTTTACGATATAGCCATCTGGCTGGCCTTCAAAATCCCAGCTGTGCACCTGGCCAGGGATCATAAAATACAACTGACCAGGTTCAACCGGAAAATGAATAAAATCTATGGAATGACTGCCCTTGCCGCCAGTGAAATAAACAAACTGATAAAAAGAATGCTTATGCGGAAAGCGCAGGTCTTTGTGTTCCTCCAGGTAATGGGGAAAGTGATCTGCCATGAAGTCTTTCGGCGAAAACCGCGACTCCTTTAGATTATGAATACTGTAAGTTGGCAGATGCTGGTTCGGCATGACCTTTAATTATAGCACAAAGCTATAAAAGACCTACCTCCAGCAAGGGTGATTTTTATGGGTTTTGTGGTACTTTTTACTGATCGCTAAAATTTCCTGAAGGGTTACTGCAGGGTAAACTTCATTACCGCCTCGCCGTTTGTTACTGCTTTTGACACCGGTGTAGGGGTAGCCAGGCTGTTTAAACTGTAAAATACACAGGAAAACTGCACTTTTACCTTTACAAAATAACCTTGTGCATCGGTTCCCTCGGTGGCAGAAAGTATTTTGAAGGTACTGCCTGGTTGAAACGTTCCATCCAGCGTTGACCACTGATCATTACCGCCGGGTTCGGTCCAGGTTAGCACAACGCCGTCTTTTGTAAGCGCAGTACCTGTAGCATTTACGGTTCCGTAGGTATAATCTCCGGGTGCAAAATAGTTTTTAAGCTGGGCTTGTGTTGCGGTATACCCAAGTAATGTTCCTTTGGAAAAGCCAAACTCAGTAACGCCAGCAGGCAGGGAGGTACCAGGCGTATTATAGGTGATCCAGCTGGAAAAAATCGCATTTGGCGTGTTATTCACACTTGGTTCTATAACATACTTATTAGAAGCAGTAACATCCTGGCTATAATTAGTTCCCGCAAGGGTTAATTTATAATAGTAATCACCAGTAATGGTACCACCATTATTACCGCCATTGCCACCGCTTCCCGTAGCCGCTACCACTACCAGCACCGAACAATCAGGGCCTTTGCCAATTTTAAGATTAAAGGAGAAAGTGCCACTGCGGTTAGGCTTTCCAACCCCCAGCAGGGTAATTACCTGTGAACCGGTTGTGGTGAAATTACCAGCCCCTATAAATGAAAAACCATTGGTAGCCGAAGTTGAATAGGTCCAGTCGCCGGTTTTGGTAACATTTACGGTAACCGTTAACAGGGCATCTGCACCCAGGGTTGTATTAGCCTCATATATTCCGGTAACCGCTGCATCGGAGCAATTGTTGCCTGAAGGCACCAGCGCAAAATCAGCCGATCCGCCAGTGGTGCCACCACCACCACCACCCACGGTACCACCGGCACCCAGGGTATCTTTGGACATTTCCTTCTGGCATCCAATATTTCCTAATAATAAAAGAAAAACGAGCAGGCGGGTCAGGGACACTACCGGGCTATTTAACAAGCGGACCATATAAGAGTCAGTTTGGGGGTTAATGTTACTAGTTGAACAAAGATAGTAAATGAGTATGAGCCAAACGGCTATGATTTACCCAGTGGAAATATTATTTTGCGCCCATGAAAATACCTTTATTGCTTCTTTTTCTTACGCTTGGTAATTTGGTAATAGCGCAGGATAAACCTGATTTTCCAGACATGCGCAGCTGGATGATTAACAACACTGACACCACTGACCGCTATATTTTTGCCGATACTGCCCTCATTCGAGTTTCCCCCGATACCAAACAAGCGCCCCTTGACACCCTGTTTGCCGGTGATAATGTTACCGTTACCGGCGTAGCGGCCAAAGCACTTACCATCCGCGGGTTAAAGGGTCCCTGGCTGACAATCAATTACTCCAAAAACGGGACAGCCAAAAGCGGTTACATTTGGCAGGGCCTGGTAAGTTGTTTTCCCTTGCGCCGCGGCGATGTAAAATTTGTATTTGGAATTGAACGGCGCGCCGATAGCACCTATACTGAAGATGGAAGAAAGGATACTATAAAACGTTTTCTGGTAAAACTCAAAGTGGTAAAAAACGGACAGATACTGGCTAAATCATCGGTAGTTACTTATGATGATGAAGGCGCCCAATATTGTTATGGCCGTATTATGAGCGGCATGGGACTTACCAACGTACAAAATATAGCAGTGCTCCAATTTGGCGGTGAAGCCTGCGGCATTATGTTATATGAATATTATTTTGCCCTCACAAAAAACAACCAGCTGATTCATTTACCTGATAAAGAAAGTGTGAGCGATGCAGGATCTTTCTACCATTCTGAAAACTTCATTTTCCCTAACGAAAAAAATGGAAAGCCCGATACCATAGTGTGGAATAAACTGGTTGAAGAAGACACCGAAAAAACCGACAAGAAAGGAAATCCTATTTTAAAAGTAACCGAAAAGAAAAGCGCAATATATACCTGGGATGGCGTGAATGAAAAAATTACCGGTCCGGCCAAAAAATAAAACAACAACCAGCACTTTTATAAGCATCGATGGTTTCATCGGTGCTTCTTTATTAAAATACGTCTTATAAACATTAAATGCCACAGCCATGGCCATACATTGTGTCAAAGACTGACATAAGACATCGAATAACATACAAAAAATCAACAGACTAACTATAACGGATAACGTTTTCAGCTTTATATGCGCAATATTTAAATATCAGATGAACTGGTAAAACAAGTTACATTTGTTTGAGTACATCATCAAAACAAACCTTGACTATGAAATTATCAAACATCGATCTGCACAAAATTGCGCAAGTAAAAGTTATACTGGAAAAAGAATATAAATGCGCAACTACCCAGGCCGAGCTGGCCCGGCGCGTAAACACCAACGAAAGCAAATTGCGTAAAGGATTTAAACAGGTAAATAATAAAACTATCAATGAATACCTTATTGAAGTTCGAATTGAAAAAGCCAAGGAAATGCTTGAAACAACCGATGAACCGGTGAAAGTGGTTGCCGGAAAAGTTGGCTATGATGTAAGCAACCTGGTAAAACAATTTAAAAAAACAACGGGTATGGCACCCATGGAATGGCGAAAAAAATTTTTAGGTAACAACCTCGTCACCCTTTTCCTTTAGTCTCCACAAAAGAAAAACCGGATTTGCCATGATTTTAACCGGAATCGCCAATCTTCAGTCATTAACTTGCACGAAGTACTGGCAACAATGCTCATTTTTCTCCTTTCATCTGTTATAAACCTACACCTGTAAAGCCTTCTTTGCAAGAAAGCACGTTACCCTTTAACCATTATAATCTATGTCAATGAAAAAGGAACTGTTAAGTACTGGCTACTTAACCAGGGAAGCTATTGTGCAAAAACGGTCTATTTTTTCCTGGCTAAACAGGAACCTGATCATAGAGATCATTTGTTCGCTGTTGATCATTCTGTTTATATATTCTTCGTTAAGCAAATTATCGGCATACAACCGTTTTGCGGTTCAATTAAGTAAATCACCCTTTATAACCTCGTTTTACCAATTAGTAGCCTGGGGCATTCCAGCTGCCGAGGTAGTGATAGCTTTGTTATTGACCTTGAAAAAAACACGGCTTATTGGGCTATATGCCGCCTTCTTTTTAATGAGTTTATTTACCGCCTACCTCGTGATTATGTTGAACTATAGTTATTACATCCCTTGTTCCTGTGGGGGCGTACTGGAGTATTTGTCGTGGGAGCAGCATATTGTGTTCAATTCGTTCTTCATTGTAATTGCCGGAGCTGGCGTGCTGATAAAATCATACAACACACATTCAAAAAATATTTACGCGTAAGTAAGGGGCCGCCGAAAACCTGAAAAAAGAGTAGGTACAACAAATTAAAATGCTATTTATGAAAAAAATTAAATTATCACTAGCTGCTTTAACGCTTGTACTGGCTGTTGCTGGTACAACTACTGTAAACGCCACCAATTCAACCGACGATGTTGGCCCATGCTGGCAAGTAGATCCATTTAATACAGAATGCTTAGACCAAACCGATGAAGAATGTTGTTATAGCGACGAATTTCAACGCGTACTAAACACTAAAGCGCCCAAACCTCATTAATTAGTATACTAACCACCGTCATTTTTGCCGGTGGTTAGTTTTTAACCCGTTCAACATGCGCAATAAAAAACCTGTAATCCTATTAATCACACTTTTTGTATTGTCATTCGCAATTATAGGAACGCTTGCTTTTCTGTCGAGGAACATAACCGATAAAAAAAACGGGTTTACCAGAAGGCTATCTTCACCTGCTTTACAATTATTAAAACAAACAACATTGCCCGTTGTTGTTAACAGACTTATCGGCTCACAAGCCGGCAAATTGTATTTTCAGGGAAATAACCCATATGAGCTTTATACAACCAATTTCTCCTTAGACTCCCTAACGGTTATTCCACTTTCCATACCATTTGATAAAAATTTAAAAACCGGAACACGCCAGTTTCTCGATGGCCGGCATCTGTTTATTTCCTGCAGAAATTTGCCCGGTATACTAGATTATGACCTGGATTCCCGTCAATCGAAAACCTATACACTTCCTTACTTCTATGGCAAAGAAGCCCGGGTTTCAAAAAATCTGTTTATTGTACAGGCAAACGACCGAAAAACAAAAGACCCGGTATTTATAAAAGTGGATTTGAATGCGCCAACTATAAGAAATGAGGACCATTTTAGTACAAAAGACGGGACCGGCCTTTTTTCAACCGATGGTATTTTATATTTTGATACCACCACTCATTTGGCTTGCTATACCCATTTTTATCAAAACGGGTTTATTTGTATGGATAGCAACCTGAACCTGCAGGTAAAGGCCAGAACGATAGATACTATAACAAAAAGGGAAATAAAGCTGGCCCGCGTAGGCAATTCGATCACCATGAAACAGCCGCCTCAGAAGGTAAATAATATCGGGGCTGTAGCGGATGGCAAATTATATGTAGCGTCGATGTTAAAAGCCGACAATGAGCTTCCACTAGATTTTGCAGAGAATACCGTAGTCGATGCTTATAGTATTACCAGCGGAAACTACATTGCCAGCTTTTACATTCCACCCTTTAAAGGAAACAAACCTTATCAATTCAATATCATTGGCAAAAAGTTCTATGCCATTTATGGCAAAACTGTTGCTGTATTCGATCTTAATCTTTAATAATAAACATCCGCACACTTCTGTCTTCGTAATGCAGCTGCAGGCCGTATTTTTTCAGTGATTCATTCA
>CBIMFG010000084.1:0-9111 GCA_966243125.1 uncultured Niastella sp. | reverse complement strand
ACTGGTGCGCTTGATAAATCCTGTGAAAAAAATAAATCCTGCGCCGAAGGAGGAAAATCATGCTGTGAGAAAAATTAGAAAATTCCAATATGGATACTAAAGTAATACCCGTTTTACGCATTTTCGATTACGATAAAACAGTCGAATTTTACATTGACTGGTTAGGCTTTAGCATCGATTGGAAGCATCGGTTTAGTGTTGACGCACCGATTTATATGCAGGTTTCAAAAGGACCTATCCTTTTTCACCTTACAGAACATCATGGCGACTGCTGTCCGGGATCTAAGGTATATATTGAAACTACCGGAGTAATAGATTATCACAAAGAACTACTCGGCAAAAAGTATAAATACAACAGGCCGGGGATCGAACAGGCACCCTGGAATGCACCTTGTGTGACTGTAAATGACCCGTTTGGAAATACCATAATGTTCACCGAAAAAGGCAAAGAGTAAATGCAAACCACATTCATACTTGAATCGACTATTACCTGTCCACATTGCGGCTTTCAGAAGGAAGAAACTATGCCAGTGGATGCCTGCCAGTATTTTTATACCTGCACCAACTGCCAAACCCTGATAAAGCCCAAACAGGGAGATTGCTGTGTATTTTGTAGCTATGGAACTGTGAAATGTCCGCCCATTCAGATGAATAAATCTTGTTGTGCATAGGCTAGCACATAAATATTGCTTTGATTTTTATTAATCTATTATATTTGTCCCGACAGTTAGAAACTGGGAACAAGCACGCCTAACTGGCACGCTTCTGTGCCTGATAGGATTTCGACGACATAAATTTGACAAGCAGGGAGCGCAAAATATTGATTTCCAGGACTTAAAGAATCCAGTCCTGGGCACACAAAAAAGAAAAGGCTTTAAGTCGTAAGACTTGAAGCCTTTTTAGTTTGAATCAATTTATTATTTTGACGCCCCAATATTCAAATCATTGATCCGGAATAGCTTAGATGGTTCGATTCCTGATGTAGAGTGATCCTACAACTCATCGCTCATAGTTAAACCCTTTACGATATATTCGCGAAGATTTGCCGTAGCCCATTGACGCATTACCACCTGGTGAAAGACTTTAAAAATAATAAAACACGCTGACACGTGATCTACAAATTTTATATCGAGTTGCTGTAAGGTGACCTGCTGGTATGGCGGAGAATTGTAGTTCCGGCGACATTGGCATCCATCGGCCCCAACTGTCATGTATTATCGTTATATCGTGAATTCCTCCACATCACTGCCTTAAAGCTTACCGATGTAATAGTCCACACTTCGCCTGATGTCGTAAAGTTTACTGCTCAAGCTGATCAGCTAGTTGTCCGCCCTTCCTCGTACCTACTGTAGATTTCGCCCGAAGTAAACCTTTCCCTGACATAAACCTTTCCTTCAAAACCAATGTCCTCGCCATCCTCAACGAACAATAAATCTAAATTTTCCGTCAACATATGACTTCTCAAAGTTTTTTGTGTACGCATATCCGTAGAACCTTCCCACCATGAGCTTTGTCGAGTTATAGAATGTGTCCACCACAACTTTTATAGTGAATGAAGGAGTGTATCCATCAGTTCGTAGTATATAGCCGCTCCATGGGTTCATATAATTAATTCGGTCTTGTAGAGTGAAACTTTGGCTAGTTGTAGAAACATTAAAGCGGTCGGTAGTAAATTTCAAGGGATAGAAGAAAGCTACAACTCTAAATCCAGTATCTCTGGAACATTGAATATGTCCCCAAAAGTCAAACGAATACTTTTCCGTGTCAAATAATGAACTATCTACAACGCCACATACATACGAATTATTTACCTTAAATCTCCATGAATTTAGAGCAAGTGGTTTTGTGCTGTCACAAGTATTGCATTGTGGAATGTTCAAAGCACTGTCAATCTTTGTGGTATCTATGAAAAGCGTTGTGTCACTTGCTAAAGTATCTGTGTGTGGAATTGTGTCTCTTATAAAACAACCTTCGCAACTGTACTCTTTTGAACAGCCTGAAATGGTCGAAACATAGATTATCGGAATTGTTGCTGACAGCAAAAATAATAGTCGCGTAATTTTCATAAAGAGAGTGTCAATGTATTACCGCTAACAAGAGTATAATTGTTAACCTAACGATCTCCTAGCACCGAGATTACTAAAATTTAATGAATAACCGAAAGTGCTTTCTCTTTTTTTGAACATTTTATGAAATTGAAGAATAGGGGTATGCCCGGGAAATACTCTAAAAGACAATATAGTAAAGTGTATATGTGTTGATAATCAGATATATATTAGAATTTCAGCATTTGCCTTTCTTCTCTTTGCCCACCACTCTGTTAGTAGGTAGAGAAGGAGGATATGGTGAAGTTGCCCCGGCCCATACCTCGAAAATCGAAGTAATTAACAGTCTGTAGCTAGAATTATTACGTTCAATCCGTTTTGATTATTAATGGTCTAAGCTTATAAATAAACATCAAATCTTCCATCTCATGGTTCGATAATTCTCTAACGTGGGGCACACAAAAAAGAAATGGCTTTAAGTCGTTAGACTTGAAGCCTTTTTAGTTTACACTAATTTCTTCTTTTACAAATTAAATATTTAAGTCATTATAAGGAATAGCTTCGATTCCTGACGCCGGAAAACGAATAGTACATAACGGTTTTGGGGCTTTGCGTTCGGCGAAAGTCACCAACCCTGACTAATTATGTCCGGCGCCTGAACTGAAGATGAGGATTTACGTCAAGCCCAACTTGCACAAAACCCAATATTGGCTGCTGTATTCGCACTATGTTCAGTCATGGGCAATTAATAAATGTGTTGTTTGTCTCTATTCAATTTCAAATGTCTTCTCAAGCAAAATTTTATTATCCTCCATGATCTGAAATGTATAAAGTCCTTTATGTACTTCCCAATCATATTCAAAAAAAAAGTAGTCAAAGTTGGTTTGGTTTAAGTAGCAGTTCTTTGTTTCTTGTGTTTCTGTAAATTTTTCTTTAGTCTCAGGGTTCGTCATTTGCGGGTGAAGTATTTTACAAGAAAAAAATACGATATCATTTTCATCGTTATCATATCCTTTAACAAAATACTCAATTCCAAATTTCAGTCCAATGTAACCTTGAAATTTATCTGTCTTGATGCCAAACTCAACTTTTGTCGGATAAAGGAAATATCCTGTTGGGCTATTTTTATTAATCTCTTTTTCTTCGGCGTCTGTTTTCAAACTACCAAAGTTTAGTAATTCTATCTCTTGAATTTTCATAAATATGATTGTCAAACAATTTAGCAGCCAACACATAAATATATGCCACAATCTGTATTAAATTTAATATTACAGGTACTGGCGGCGGTGCGAATAATGATTGCCAAATATTGAGATTAAGGGCCACAAATAAAAAAGCCTCTAACCCTACGGGCAAGAGGCTGCACTAATCAAATACCATTAACCATTAAACCTTATCCTATGGAGCAAAGTTAAATAATAATTTTCAATAATGTCAATTGATTTTGGTCAACTTTTTAGAGTAAAAATTACAATTGAATAAAATCAGATAGTCCTTTTTATTATTCATTCTAATAATATGTGCCTTTCAGGAAAAATCACCATATTTGTACCCGAAATTGATCCATACCAAAACCATATTACATGTAGACGATGATCCTGATGATCGTTTCGTGGTTAGTTACACCATTAAAGGAATTGATCCATCTATAAAGATCCTGGAAGCGGAAAACGGGCTACAGGCAATAGAAATATTAAGGCGCGCCAAAATTATAGGCGAGTTGCCCTCTTTAGTTATTTTAGATTTCAATATGCCATTAATGAATGGGATGGAAACCTATAAAGAGATTAGAAAACATCCTGAATTCTCACATATTCCTGTTGTTCTTTTTACAACATTTACAAATAAATTGGAAGACGATTTCTGGAACGGCGAAAGTGTTGCCACATTTACCAAGCCTGCAACTTTTAATGATCTTAAAACAAGCATTAAGAAGATCTTGAGTCACTGCCATCCATTCCTCGCTTATTAATCAGGCCCAATCGTACATTTCCGATAAATATAGCGTGAAAACGCGAACCTATTTTCTTTACCTCCCCTGTATATTTGCGGCGATAAATTTGCATGCCAGTCCATTATGCCTCCCAGCTAACCCAAATCAACAACATGAGTTTTCCTAAAAACGTTTTGATCATAGATGATGACCTGGAAGATTGTGAGATCCTGATAATGGCCTTAAAAAAGCGCTTTGAAGGGGTAGCATGCAGTCACGAACAAGATGCCGGGGCCACCCTGAAACGGCTTAATGATGTAACTATTCCTGTACCAGATATAGTATTTCTGGATTGGCGGATGCCACTGATCAGCGGTGCTGAAATACTTGCCATTATACAACAGCAGCCTCATTATAAAGGGATACCGGTTGTTATTTTTACAGGAGGGTATGCCAATTACCGGGAAGAAGCACAAAAATCGGGCGCTTCTTTTATTCTTAATAAACCATCCACCATGGAGGAATTAATAATTTCTCTTACACATATTTTTGAGCAGGTTCCAAAGCGCCGCGACCTCTAACGCCATCTCTTATCCGAATTTTCGTTTAAGCTTCAATTATACCGTAAACACCTCAAAGCAAATTTTATATTTTGTATCTTTGAATTACTTTTCTGTCTCCCTTCTTTTCAACTGCATTAATGTTACTACTCCAATATCCGGTATTTGACAGCTAAATATTGGCCACATGAATTTAAAGTATCATAACGAGTTAGATGGAGTCAGGGCTATAGCAGTCTTTATGGTTATATTCTTTCACTTCTTCTTTGAATTGAACCTGTCTCCGCTTGTAACCAAAATTGCAAATTTTGGCCGAACAGGGGTGTCATTATTTTTTGTATTATCTGGTTTTTTAATAACACGCATTCTTATTGCAACAAAGGATTCGCCTAAATATTTCTCCAGCTTTTATATCAGAAGATCATTGCGGATCTTTCCATTGTATTACTTATTCCTGGCGCTGATTTTTATAATACTTCCATTACTTTCCGGAAAACCTTTCCCCCCATTCAATTTACAAGTATATAACTGGACCTACCTGCAAAATTTTGCATTGGCATTTAGATGGCCGCATGTTAGCCCAAGGCATCTCTGGTCTCTTTCGGTAGAAGAACATTTTTATTTATTCTGGCCACTTTTGATCTATTTGCTAAGTATTGGAAAGATTGTGATTGCAAGTGTATTAATAATGGTCATAGCTTTTGTAACCAAGTATTTTATGATTGAATGGGACTATATCCCTTATTATTTTACGTTGGCCCGAATAGATGAATTGGCCATGGGCGCCTTATTAGCTGTTCTTGAAACAAAAAATAAGTTAATTCATAAGCATGCGAATAAATTTTTATTGATCTCAATGCTCCTTGCTCTTCCAACAATTGCTCTTTTGGCAATATTTACCGACCTGAACAATACCTTTATACACATAATTAAATACAATCTGCTTGCTTTTACCTTTATGGGTATGGTAGCTTATGTAATTTCATTACGGGAAACCAATTGGGTTAAGCGGTTCCTGTGCACCAGGCCAATGTTGTTTTCGGGTAAAATCAGTTATGGCTTATACATCTATCACCCGCTTTGTATTGCTACCACCTGGCGTGTTTTTCCAACCATGAACCCGGTGCTGAACTTTGCTATCGCAGTAGGGTTTACCCTTTTGGTAGCATCAACGAGCTATTATTTATTTGAGTTGAATTTTCTGAAATTGAAGCGATTTTTCAAATATAAAAAGGAGAAGGCAATTCAATCTGAAACCGGCCTTATTCCTAATTAGCGAATTTGAGCCGGATAAGTTTTCAAATATATCCTGAAATTGATGGATATTTGATAAGAATGATTGCGGATGCAGGCTTTATTGACTGGTCCGCAATTGTATTTAAACAGGATTTATACAGGTTCAATCCTCAGTTTTGCGCCACAACCAAAATAATACCAGCATGTTTGCATCAGGCTTTTCAAAACGTCGAGTCCATGCTATCCTTTCTTTTATCGCTTTTTGTTCACTGGTTGTGCCCGTTACCGCGCAGCCGGTAAAATTGTCCATTAAAGAAACGCTGGAAAAGGTAGCGCATAACCTGCCGCAACTGGAAGCATACCGGCAACAGGCCGAAGCTGCCAAGGAAAACATTTCTTTAGCGAAAAACAGCCTGGTGCCCGATCTTACTGCCGGTTACCAGGTAAACGTAGCTACGTATAACAACATTACGGGCATGAGCTATCCGGGTTTTTTACTGCCCATCAGCGGTCCGCCTTCAGCCACCAACGAAATGAACTTTATTCCCGGAACCGCCCTGGGGACATTGGTAAAATGGAATCCATTTACTTTTGGCCAGCGCACTGCTGCCATTGAAAAGGCCGCCGCCCAGTATAAACAGGCCAATGCTGCTTATAATGAACAGTTGTTTCAATATCAGTATACAGCTGTTAACTTATATCTTGAAATACTTTACCTGAAGCAGGTGCTTCGCATTTCAGCGGCAGTGGCCAACCGGTACCAGGTAAGTCTGGAACAATCGCTGGTGCTGGCCAAAAACGGGTTGAAGCCCGGAATAGATACCGCCCAGTTTCAATCGGTGCTGGTTCAAACCGAAATAGATTACCTGCAAACAGAAAAAACATATCTGCAAAAACTGGAGGAGCTTACCCGGTTAACAGGCCTGGAAGCACCAGCAGAAAATGTGCAGTTGACCGATTCTACCTTACAACCTTCGCTGAATATTGAAGATTCGTTGGCACTCAACAACCATCCCTTATTATTAAATCTGGAAGCGCAAAAAAACACCACCGCAGCGGGTTTGCGGGAAATACAACATGGCTGGGTGCCACAATTAGATATCTGGGGTAATTTATATGCCCGCGGTTCCGGCATTAACGCCAGCGGCGTGGTAAATAAAAGCGAGGGCTGGGGTTTGTCAAGAACCAATGCGGGCATTGGTTTACAACTGAGTTTTCCGGTGTTACAATTCAGTAAGATCAATCTTAAAAAGAAGCAGTATCAGTCGCTGTTGAAATCAGACGAGGCGCGGCTGGCGCAGGCGCGGCTGGATATTTCCAAACAAATTGAAAGCGCCACCCTGCAATACCGGCAGGATGCGAAAATTGCGGCAAAAACGCCGGTTCAGCTAAAAATTGCTTCCGAGGTATACGAAGGGCTGAAGCTGAGTTATGAAGCAGGGTTGATCGATTACACCCGGCTGTACCAGTCGCAATATGAATTAACAAAAGCCGAATTGAGCAATGCCACCGCCCAATTACAATTATGGCGTTCGTTATTGTCCATTGCTATTGCCAAAGGAAACCTGGCCTTATTTACTGACCAATTGTAACTGATCGTATGAAACTTATTATAGCAGCATTAAGGCGCCCCATCACCATACTGGTAGCGGTGATCGGCATCCTGTTTTTTTCCTGGCTGGCGGTTCGCAATACCAAAGTAGATATCTTCCCCAAACTGGGTTTACCAACCGTATATGTGGCGCAGCCCTATGGCGGTTTGTCACCCGAACAAATGGAAGGGTTTATAACCTCCTATTATGAATATCACTTTCTGTACATCACCGGCGTGAAATATGTTGATTCAAGATCAATACAGGGCGCCGCACTTATTAAGATCGAATTTAATGAAGGCACTGATATGAGTCAGGCCATGGCCGAGGTAGTGGGTTATGTGAACCGCTCCAGGGCCTTTATGCCGCCTGGTACCGTTCCTCCCTTTATAACCCGTTTTGATGCGGGCAGTGTACCTGTAGGGCAATTGGTTTTTAGCAGTGAAACCCGTTCGCTGGGTGAAATTTCCGATCTGGCCTTGTTTAAGGTTCGCCCCATGTTCAGCACGCTGCCGGGCGTATCGGCGCCACCGCCATTTGGCGGTAATCAAAAAACGGTATTGATCACTGTTGACCCCGATAAGATCAGGAACTATCATGTAACGCCCGACCAGGTAGTGCAATCGTTGGTAAAAACAAATACCATTAGCCCCGCAGGTAATGTTCGCATAGGCGATACAACCTATATAACCCCGCAAAACAGTGTAATTGAAAATTTGCAGGAATTGCAAAACATGCCTTTGCAACTGGGTAGCGGGCCGGCGGTTTATGTAAAAGATATTGCCAACGTGTCGCTGGGGGCGGATGTTACCACCAGCTACGCGTTGATAAACGGCAAGCGCTCGGTATACATTCCCGTTACCAAAAGGGCAGATGCCTCTACCTGGGACGTGGTGCAGCGGGTAAAAGCAGCCTTGCCCGACATGCAGGCGGCTATTCCCGATGATATAAAAGTATCGTATGAGTTCGACCAATCGGGTTACGTGATCAACGCCCTGAAAAGTTTGTTGTTTGAAGGCGGTTTAGGCGCTTTACTCACCGGCCTTATGGTGTTGTTGTTCTTAGGCGATAGAAGAGGGGCTATGATCGTTGTATTAACCATTCCGCTGGCACTGCTGGCATCGGCCACGTTCTTATACCTTACCGGACAAACCATCAATATTATGACGCTGGGCGGACTGGCCTTATCGGTAGGTATTTTAGTTGACGAAGCCACGGTAACCATCGAGAATATTCACCGGCATATGGAAATGGGTAAAAGCAAGGCGCGGGCCATTGCAGATGCTTCTAAAGAAATAGCTGTACCCAAATTGCTGATCCTTTTAAGCATTCTGGCCGTATTTGTTCCCGCCTTATTTATGAATGGCGTACCCCGCGCTATGTTTTTACCTTTGTCACTCGCTGTAGGTTTTGCCATGATCGCTTCTTTCCTGTTATCGCAAACCTTTGTACCGGTAATGGGCAACTGGCTCATGAAGCATCATTTGAGTAATAAAGAAAGATCGCCCGGTGCTTTTGACCGGTTCAAAAATGAGTATGCGCAAAATGGTCGTCGTTTGCAGGGCAGGGGTGGGCTACTGACTGTTTTGTTTTTAGTAGTTTCTGTTGGCGCTGTCATACTGTTGTTCACTTCTATTGGTACGGAATTATTTCCCGCCAACGATAGCGGGCAAACGCAGGTACGGTTGCGGTTACCGGTAGGCACCAGAATGGAGCGAACCGAAGACGCTACCCGTAAGTTATTG
>CBIMFG010000083.1:0-9120 GCA_966243125.1 uncultured Niastella sp. | reverse complement strand
GTGCTGCAGGAGCGGCCACATATTCTGCATAGGCTTTGCCATGGCCGGGGAAATTGACCATGCCAAATACTTCATCGCCGGTTTTAAAGCGGCTTACTGCTTTGCCGGTTTCGGTAACAATGCCGGATATGTCCCAACCCAGAATAAGGGGCCTTTCCTTAATGCGGCCCGATACGCCTTTACCGGCTCTCGTTTTTACATCAACCGGGTTAATGCTCAGGGCTACCACTTTCACCAGCACTTCATCGTCTTTAATGGCTGGCACAGGCAGTTCGGTATGGATCAGTTTGTCGGTTCCGCCAAATTCATTAACTATTATTGCTTTCATGATGATGAGTTTTTGTTTGTTGCTCTTGATTGTACAAAGTTGCGGCTTACACCCCGGCTTAACGAGTACAAATGAGGGTTTAATGAGTAAGAATGGGGGTCAGCTTTTGAAAGGGCGTGCGCCGGTCTTTATTTTATAAATTACCACGGGCAATTGCAGCTTCGATATGCCCTGCTGAAACGCAGCCAGGCGGTTGAGTTGGCCTGCAGGTAACCACAGGTAACCTTTTTCATCCATCCATAAGGCATCACACCAGGCAAGCCGCGGATCTTTCAAAATAGTTTCCGCCTTTCCTTCCGGTGAAATTCGAATGATCTGCTGCTGGTCAACATCAGATACATACAGGTTGCCATCCGCATCTATGGCCGTGCCACCGGTTGAAGGTGTTTTGTAAAAAAGAGACACTTGTTGTGCAAGGCTTTTTTCATCTATCCCCGTATCCTGCAGGTAATGGGTTTCCACACGCCACAGCGGTCCACTGGCGGGTTGATAATACAGCCAGCGGCCATCCGGCGACACCTCCAGCTGGTCGGCATGTATGCGGATCTCATGGCCTTTGTTATCGGTCATGATCTTTCCTTCAGCACGGATGGCTATTTCATCAGTAGTGGAAGTATGGTTTTCCAGCACGCGCCTGCCTTTGCCGGTTGTTTTGTTCATAACTACCAATGCGGGTTCGCCTGCATCGGTAAGGTAGATGGTATTTCCATACATCCGCAGGTCATCGATGAAAGTGTTTTTGCGCGAAACACCGGCCAGCGGTACGGTACGCACCACTTTATTGGTGTGGGGATCTATGGCTACCAGTTTGGCCGCATTACCAGGCAAGGGTGCTTCGCCCAATGCCGGCGTTCCGGTATCTACCACCCACAACAGCCCATCGGGCCCAATACGAAGCGAGTTGGCGCGAATAAATGTATTGTCGACGTTGTTGCCTGGCCGCCAGTTGTTCCAAGCTGCATTGGGATAGGGAACAATGTTGCCACCGGGCAACACTTCACCAATACGCATCCCGCTATCGCCCTCCAACCGGGGAAAACAAACGAAAATGCGGTCACCCACGGTTGTTACGCCATTCCATACGGTGTTGGAGGTGGCGGCAATCTGTAATTGCGCTTTCAGGAGGTTTACCATAAGCATAGCCATTAGCGTGAGCCAATAATTTTTCATACAGGTGTTTATAGTTTCAAACGTACAATTCGATAAGGGTATTGGGTCAGGTTCTGGCCATTGTGGAACCAGGGCATAAGCTGAATTTGTGAAGCAGAAATATACAGGTAGCCATCTGCCCCCATGCTGTAACTATCGGGCCAGCTTAACAGGGTGCTGTCGCGAACAACAGTTTGCATTTTGTTATCGGGCGTTATTTTTACAATGCTGTAATGTTCCAGGTCGCCCAGGTATAAATTGCCATTGCGATCAAATTCCATCCCGTCTGTAGTAACAAAATGTCCCAGGTCCTGTACACTATCGGCCAGTGCGGGCAGCGGTGTTTTGAAGTTTCTGAGCAACTGCGTATTAATGCGGTACAGTTTATCGTCTGTAAGAGGTTTATAGTAAAGCCAGGTTTTATCCGGACTTAATGCAATACCATCTGAATTAACTTTTACCGCTTTCCCTTCCGCATTGGTCAGTTCTTTTCCGGTGGGTGAAAAATGATAGGCAGTGTCTGACAACACCGTGGGGGAGTTGTGCAATACGAAGCGTGATTCACCGGTTTGAATGTTCAACACTACAATGCCGCCATTGGAAGAACTGGTCATATAGGCAAAGCCATTGGTATTATCAACCCGTATGTCGTTTATATAGCTGTCTTCTTTCACAACACTGGCGGGGAACCGGTAGATGCGTTCTACCTGGTTGTTGGCGAGGTTTATTTTTAACAGTTTACTGCTGTTGCGGTACACCTTACCAAGGCCAATGCCTGCTGGGTCAACCACCCACAAATAACCTTTATCATCAGCTACTACGGCCTGCACACATACAAATTTATTTTGGCCATCTTCGCCTTTTTTAAAACTGTTCCATTTTTCGTCGGGGTAAGGCACGGGTTTGCCGTTTATTACTTCTACCACCGAATAAGAGTGCTTGTCGAGCCAGTAGGGGTAGTTGGCAAAAAGCCGTCCATCGGCCGATCTGGCAACGCCGGTCAGTTGATAGGTACTGTCAGCAAACACGGTTTCCAGTGTTGTGTTGTTTTGTTGGGAAGAATCGCCAGCTGCTGGCGCGTTGTTATCTGTTGTTTTGCTGGTGTTGTTGCCACAGGAGGCTAACCAAAAACACCAGGCGGCTAATACGAGCAGGTTACGCATAAAATTGTTATTAAGAGTTAAATATTTGTTTTGCTATTGCTTAGCTGGTTGAGTAAAGTAAGTATCCGTTCCGTTGATCCAGTCTTCGCGCCTGGGCGCAAAAAAATCCAGATCAATTGTTCCATCTTCGAGGCTTTCGAAATAATGCGGAACGTTGGATGGGATCAGGATGGCTTGTCCTGCTTTTACAATATACACCTTGCCTTCGATAGTAACGCGTACGCTTCCTTTGAGAATAAAGGTATATTGTTCATTGGCATGGTGATGCAGGGGCACCACAGCCCCTTTTTTCATTTCGAAATAACCGAAGGTAGCATTATCGCCGGAGGCAGTACGGCGGGTAATGAGGTCGCTTAATTGTTTTGCCTGCATGGTGTCTAATTGCAGGTGTCTTACTTGTTGCGCCTTAAGCCCACCGGCCATCATAATCAGCAGAAAAAGAAATAGGGTTGTTTTCATACCAGCAAATTTTAAATAGTTATTAATAATTCTTACACAAAGATCTTCTATTGTTCCGGGTTGAAAGAGTACGTTTAAGGGTATGAAAAGTATATTTCGGGGTAAAAAAATGCCCCGGCGTAAAAAGCCGGGGCAGGTAGAATAATTTGCTGTGATTTTTATTTGGCGCCTTTTGCTGCCGTCATAATGTAATCGGCCACCTCTTTGGCATGCGATATAAATACGGCGTGGCTCGATTTGATCTCCTTAACAGGCGTGTTGGAGCGTTTGAACATAGCACGCTGTATAGACGGGTTAATACTTTTATCTTCCGTGGTAACAATGGCATAGGAAGGTTTGGTTTTCCAGGCTGCTACTGTTACGGGCGTACCAAAAGCAGCAGCTGCAATGGGTTGCTGCGCATCGGCCATAAAGCTGGCCTGTTCTTTACTAATGTCTGCTGCAAAGCCTGCATGAAATTTTGCTTTATCGTAATAAACAAAACCTTTTTCATCGGGAGGCAGCAAGCCGCTTTCAGGTGCTGCGGGCGCTGAAGAAACCCATTGGAAAGTGTTTTCGCCAGCATCTGGTTGAAAGGCCGCAATATAAACAAGGGCTGCTGCATTGCGATGTAAACCTGCTTCTGTAATTACAGTGCCGCTCCACGAATGACCCACCAATACAGCCGGACCGTCTAATTTGTCGAGTGCCCGGTTCAGCGCGTCCACGTCTTCCTTCAGCGAAGTGAGTGGTATTTGAACGATGGTGGTATGATAACCCTTTTCAGTAAGCAGTTTATAAACCGACTGCCAGCCGCTGCGGTCGGCAAAAGCGCCATGCACCAATACGATATTTTTTACAGGTGCAGCTGGTTGTGCCAATGCCTTGTCAGAGAAATTGAAAAGACCGGTAACGATCAGCATAGCTGCCAGGAACCTGCTGAAAATTTGCTTTTTCATTGTTGATTATGATTTTGATAAAGCAAAGTTCAGGGGTTCCACCCCATGAATAGAGTATGGAAAAAGGTATGACCGGTATAATTCAAGGAAAGCATTTGTTCACTGCTTACAACCATTTCGCAAACCACTCCAGCATCATTTGCTCATGCTCGGGTGTTACCTTATGCGGTGTATTGGGCGCCACATAAATTTTCAGCTTATCGGCTGCATGGGCGTTTTCATACGCTTCTGTCGCTGCTTTAAAGGCAATGGTAGCACCGGGGAGCGGACAGTTCTGATCCAGCTCTGAATTTAAGATCAGTAAAGGGCGTGGTGCAAAAAGCCGGATCATAGATGGGCAATCGAATTCGCCGGTAATGCCGGGAACTACTTTATTCCAGAGTTGAAGGATGTTTTGTTTGTTGATAGCTGAATCGCCCAGGTCTTTGGCTGCCTGTACATGCGCGCCTTTAATAGTGCCTACACGGCCCTGCCATTTATTATTCTCGAGCGACCATTTAAAACTCTGCACACCTATCATTGGCACGGCCACTTTTATTCTTTTGTCAACCGAAGCGGCCATCCAGGTTTCAATGCCACCCATTGAAATACCCGTCATACCAATACGTTTGGCCTGTACATCGGGCCGGGTAAGCAGGTAGTCGGTTAGCCGCCACAGATCATATACGGTATCAAAATAAAACGGATGTTCCTGGTGACTGGTATCGGTGTTTTCCCAGGCGCGCGTAATAGCGCCCACATAGCCGCCTGCTGCTTTTAAACTATCTGTCAATCTTTCACCATGATACCGGGCATCAATAGCAATACCCATAATGCCCATGGTAGAAAATTTATACAGGAACCGCTTAATGTCGCCCTGGCTTTTGTTGCCGCCGGTTCCATGCAAACAAATCACTACAGGGAACGATTTCAGTTTGGTATGAACCGGTTTGTAAATGAGGATGGGAATTTTTTCGTTGGCTTCGGAATAAATAAATCCTTTTTCAATGATTACGGAATCGGTGCGGGTAACCTCAAAAGAAGGCCGGAAAGGAGTGGTGGGTCTTTGTAACAAAGCAATAAAGTCGTTGGCCACTTTGTTACCGGTATAAGAATCGCCAGACTGTGCTGTGCCGGGTTTAAAACTTACAAGCAATACAACTATAAGTAGTAAATGGCCTGTTCGTTTCCTGAATGGTGACTGTATATTCATATGTAAAGTGATGTATTAGCGCTACGAATGTAAGATTATTCCCATCCTTACTGTCACCTTTTAACTACCTTTAAAGAAATGCAGAAAGAATGAGCCATAAAAACCATGATTCCACCGGCGATCAGCTGATGCAGAATGATGAAGCGAGGTTTTTCCTGGGCACTGTAGTGAACACTTTGCAGGATTCAGTAGTGACTATCAATCTCCGTGGAATTATTACCAGTTGGAACCACAGCGCCGAAACCCTGTATGGGTATCCGGCTTCTGAAGCAATTGGGCGCTCGCTTGAACTGGTTACATTTCCTGAGGAGTTCAGAGATATTATTGCCAGTATTGAACGCATACGCCAGGGTGAACGTATTGTGCTGTATGATACTATCCGTTTACACAAAGGTGGCCGGCACATGAACATTGAAGTTACCTTGTCGCCGGTTTTAAACAGCAACGGCAAATTGATTGGTGTTTCTACTGTAGCCCGCGATGTTACTGAACTGCGAAATACGCAGCAAGACCTTTCCAGATCAGAGTCCAGGCATAGGGCCATCATTGAAGCGGCGATTGATTTTGCGGTCATCACAATGGATCAGCAGGGGGTAATTACTGACTGGAACAGCGGTGCAGAATTTATGTTTGGTTATCATCGCGATGAGGCGATCGGGCAACATATAAACCTCATCTTTACACCTGAGGACCGCCATGGCAGCATGGCGGAGGTGGAAATTGAAATGGCCAGAACAACGGGTCGCTCTATTGACGAGCGCTGGCATTTGCATAAAGATGGCACCCATTTTTTCATGAGCGGGGTAACCACGCCTATTAATGAAAACGGTATTACGGGGTATGTGAAAATAGCACGCAATATTACGGATCGCAAACTGGCAGAAGAGGCGTTGCTTTTGTCGGAACAACGCAAAAGCCTGGCGGTAAAATCTGCAGAAATGGGCGAATGGGAATGTGACCTTGAAACAAACCAGATCAGGATCAGCGATCAGGTAGTTGTAGTACTGGGATTAGAGCGCGGTCTTTCTTTTATAACTCCCGGGTTGTTTCTGCAACAGATCTATCCGGGCGATGAACAGGGGTTAGAACAGGAATTACAAGCTGCCTTGAAGGGGCTTAATATTTTACATAGGGAATGCCGCGTGATCCGCGCCGATAACCGGCAGGTTAAATGGATCAGCATATATGGCCGGGTAGTTTCGCATGCCGGTGAGCGCACCTCAAAGATCATTGGGGTGGTGTACGATATCACGCCCCGCAAATTACTGGAAAAGCAAAAAGATGATTTTATTAGCTTGGCCAGTCATGAATTGAAAACGCCGATAACCGCGATCAGAACATACAGCGAGTTGCTTAAGGAAAAACTGGAGGAATCTCAATCAACGGCTAACTTACAGCTGCTGGCAAAGCTCGACGCACAGGTAGAACGTTTGATAAAATTGATGAAGAATCTGCTTGATTCCAGCAGCCTGGCAGAAGGAGGTCTTAAACTTTTTCCTGAAACGTTAGACATAAATGCACTGGTAGCAGAGCAGCTGGACACCTTCAGGGCTATTGCTCCTTTACACCACCTGAAATGGACACCCGCACCGGTTGCCCTTGTACATGCAGACCGGGAAAGGATCATACAGGTAATCACTAATTACATCTCCAATGCAGCCAAATATTCTGCGGCTGAAACGGAGATTATTATTTCCACGCAGGATCAGAATGATAAAATGTTGTTTACCGTGCAGGACCAAGGTATAGGCATTCCGTTGGAAGCACAGCAATTCGTATTTGACAGATATTACCGCGGTGAGCACGCCGAACATGGAAAAGGCTTTGGCCTGGGATTGTTTATTTGCGCTGAAATTATCAGGCAGCACCATGGCGCCATCGGTATGAGCTCTGTTCCCGGACAGGGATCTACTTTTTATTTTACATTGCCTTATAGTTAAACAACAATAAAATATCGGGCATATTAATTCGGAATACTGATGGTCATCATTTCCTGAGTCATCAAAACAACTTTACTTTGTAACGTTTCTCTCCTGGCGGAAAGTCACATCTACATACAAATCGTCTCAACTTTTTAATAATGCTCCGGTTACCCGGTTACAGGCCTGGTGCATGCGTGCACAATGATATTGCATTCCATTAAACAAATCTAAAATTTGGATTATGAGTACAATGTTACGCTTAAGGAAGCCTTTGCTGCTTGCCGCCTGTATTATTTTAACCAACGTAGGTGTTTCGCAATTGACGCAAAAGTGGGTGTCGCGTTACAACGGTTCCGGAAACGGCGCTGACGAGGCCCGATCGCTGGCGCTTGACAAAGATGGGAATGTGTATGTAACGGGGTCAACCATGGGTACAACTTCGGGACTGGATTACCGAACGATAAAGTACAGTCCTTCGGGGCAGGTATTATGGAAAACCGTGTGGAATAGTTCGGCCAACCTGGATGATGAAGCCTATTCAATAGCGGTGGATGGCTATGGTAATGCTTATGTAACCGGAAGAAGTTTGGTTAGCGGATCGAATTACGATATTGTTACTATAAAATACAATTCAGCGGGTGTTCGGCAATGGTCTGCGCGGTACAATAGCCCTACCAATGGGTTCGACTGGGGCAAATCGATCGCTGTTGACAGAAGTGGAAATGTTTTCATTACCGGGGAGGCCGGATTGGGACCCAACACTACTTCAGACTACATCACTATCAAGTATAACACCAACGGAACACGTGTATGGCTGGCCACTTACGATGGCCCGGGCAGAAATGATGAGGCCAATGCAATAGTGCTGGATAAAGATGGTAATGTATATGTAACTGGCAGAAGCCCCGCCGGTATTGATTTGGATGAACAGGATATGGATTATGCCACCATCAAGTATAATAAATATGGACAGCAGCTTTGGGTTCGGCGATATGATGGTCCGTACTTTGCCAATGTATTTGATGAAGCGCTGGATATAAAAGTAGACAACTACGGTAATGTATATGTAACCGGACGCAGCGCTCCCGACAATCTGGAAAGTTCTAACGACTATGCCACCGTTAAATACGATGCCAATGGAAATGAGCTATGGGCGGCCCGGTACAACGGCCCGGGCAACTCCACCGACGATGCCATGGCCCTGGTAGTGGACGCTTCACAAAACGTTTACGTTACCGGTTACAGCGCTGCCGCACCCGAGGAAACAAATTTTGATTATGCCACCATCAAGTATAATATAAGTGGGCAGGAAGTTTGGGTAAGAAGGTATAATGGGCCTGCCAATAACCACGACCAAGCAACCGCCATTGCGCTTGATAAAAATGGTAACATTTATGTAACGGGGCAAAGCATGGGGGGTGGAACCGGTTTTGATTTTACAACCATTAAATACAATGGGGCAGGGGTGCAGCAATCTGTGGCAAGGTATAATGGTCCCGGAAATGGTTTCGATGGTACCGCTCTGTTACCTTCGCATCCTATAGGTGTTGATGAAGACTGTAATGTTTATGTAACGGGCCGGAGCACCGGAACAGGCAGCAGTACCGATCTTACCACTATCGGTTATTCTCAACCAACTGCTTTAATAACAGGCAGAATAGAACAGCCTGCAGTGATTATGCCAACCAGCTTCAAAGTTTTTGTAGCGCCTAATCCTGCTGCTGTAAGTACTAAGATCTCCTACGAATTACCGGTGGAAGGAAAAGTATCTATAGCCATCTACGATATGTTAGGCCGAAGAATAGAAACGCTGGTAGAAGCTACCAAACCGGCAGGCGTGCATAACACCGACTTTAACGTAGCCACCATTCCTACAGGTATGTATACGTACCAGATCATGGTGCGAACCGCCAACAAAAACTGGTCGCAAACAGGGAAAATAAGTGTTATAAGGTGAGTAGTGAGTAGT
>CBIMFG010000082.1:0-9128 GCA_966243125.1 uncultured Niastella sp. | reverse complement strand
GGGTGTATTGCCATATACGCCATAGTTACCTTTTGAATCCTGGTCAACATTCAGTTCAAAGATCGATTCTTCATTAAACTCATTGGCTTCAATACCAATAAATGCATCGCGGTACTTTTCGTAAGGCATTAAGGTTTTACCGCTGTTATCAATCACGTCTTTTAAAACGGTCTTTGCTTCATTCCAGTTCTGCGTAAACACATACGCTTTACCCAGTAATGATTTGGCAGCCCATTCACTGATCCTGCCTTTATCGTTGCCCGTCCAGGTTTTTCCTTTCAACAACTGGGCAGAAGTTTTTAAATCGCTTATGATAAGGTCCCACACTTCTTTTACGGTGCTGCGTGCTTTTTGTGTGCCTTCCAAATTAGTAGGCAACTCACTGAAAATAGGAATGCCTTTTTTATCGCCGCCGGTTGAGCCGGCCATATAACTTTCGCCAAACAAACATTCCAGGTTAAAATAATAGTAAGCCCGTAAAAAATAGGCCTGTCCTTTTACCAGGTCAACCGTTGGCTGGTCCTGTGGCTTGCCACCATGCGTCATATAAAAATCAGTTCCCTGCAAAGCCACATTGCAATTCTTAATACCGGTATAAAAACTCGTCCAGGCTTCCTGCACATACGTATTGTTAGTGCTTAAATTGGCAGCAGCCATTTCGTTCCAGGAAAGGTCGCCATCATACACGCTGTTAGCTGTATGCGTGGCGTTCGACAACGCCTTTGGCCACAAATGGAAACCAAACAAATTCGCATCACGCAAATTGGAGTAACAGGGCGCCAGCACGCTGTTCAAATCATTAAGGCTGGCGGGAAAGTTGGTAGTGGAATAACTGTCGGTAGGCGCCACCAGATCGGGATCTTTCTTACAACCCACCAGTATAGCCAAACCTATTATGAAGAGATATTTATTTCTGATCATGATAATACGTTTTAGAAGTTGATATCAATGCCTGCTGAATACAATTTCACTTGCGGATATTGCGACACAGCATCCAAACCGCGGGTAGTAACACCAATGGCATTGCCTACAAACCCTGATTGCGCAGCTGCTGAAAAAGCGCTTCCCAACTCAGGATCGAGCCCTGAATAATTTGTAATAACAAACAGGTTATTGGCCATTACAAATACGCGGGCAGTTTTAATGCCTGCCTTTTGTAATAACGGAGCATTGAACGTATAGCCCACCTGCAGGTTTTTCAATTTCAGGTAATCGCCTTTTTCAACAAAGTAGCTGTTTACAGAAGTGTAATTCTTATTGGGATCAAGTGTGAACGAACCATCGTTGTTCTTTACACCCAAACGAGGCTGATCTGTAAGCTGGTTATTACCCAGGAACGACGCGCCAAATACTTTGCTGGTAGTATTGCCATCGGAAAAAGGATACATTTCATAGGCCTTCACGCCATTGAAAATATCAACACCGGCCACACCGTTGAACAATAACGAGGCATCAAAGCCTTTATAGTTAAGACGGATGTTAGCGCCATACACAAATTTCGGGTTGGGGTTACCAATCACCTGGCGATCGTCGGGCGATAAGGTAGTGCCATTCTTACTATCGTGCGCAAAGATCAGATCACCGGCCTTTGCACCAGGCTGTGCAGTTGCTGCGGCCGCTTCGGCATCGGTTTTAAACATGCCAATAACTTTGTAGCCGTAAAAAGAACCAAATGGCAAACCAGCTTTTGTCATGGTAATGGTTTGGTTCGGCATCATATTGAAACCGGCATCACCCGTTGAGTAATAATTAAAACCGTCGAACAATTTATCATTGGCAATACCACTCAGGTCAACCACTTTATTTTTATTAAACCCACCATTCACACTAACGTCGAAGCCAAATTCGCCAACCTTGCCACGATAGCCGAGTAAGATATCAACGCCTTTGCTGTTCACTTTACCAATATTGGTAAAATAAGGCGCCGTATAACCAGAGCTCAACGCAACAGGCAGCGCATACAACATATCTTTTGTATCGCGGGTATAATATTCAACTGTGAAATAAGCTTTGCCATTCAGCGCTTCTCCATCAATACCCAGGTTGGTTTCGTATACCGTTTCCCAATGCAGATCGGGGTTTGGAATGGCATTAACAGTTACCCCAATATCCAACGGACCGCCCGGTGTAAAATTCGCGCCTGATAAAGACCCCAATCCATTGGGCCCCGCAAAAGGACTATAGGTAGACACATAAGTATAAGGCGGAATATTGCTGTTACCCAGCGTACCATAACTGCCGCGGATCTTTAACCGGTTCAACGCCGATCTTAATGGCGCAAAGAAATTTTCTTCGCTGATGTTCCAACCGGCAGAGAAGGCGCTGAACACGCCGCGTTGTTTATTAGGCCCAAACACGGTAAAGTTGGCGTCCTGTCTTACTGAACCCGTAAGGTAATAGCGGCCTTTGTAGTTATAGTTTACTCTTCCAAAAAATGATTTTATCAAACCCTGGTTATCATCTTTACCACCTACGGTTGCAGAAGATTGAGAGGTTTGTACAAAGGAATAACCGGGCCGGCCTACATAACTCTGAAAGGCGTTGATGTTGCGATATTTATTCGTGATCTGTTCAAACCCCGCGATGGCGTTGATGGCATGACCACCAAATGCCTGATCGTACGTTAACACATAGTTCGTCAATAACTGACTGCTTTTTATGGATGTGCGGGTAAGCGAGCTCACGTTGTTTACTACAGCACCGAAATCATACGTACCCTGGTAGGTATCCTGCGACTCTTCATAATACGCATAACTAACATTGGTTCTGAAGGTGAGGTGCAACGGTAATTTTACTTCCGCATATACATTTCCCTGCAGGTTGTTTTTAAAATTAAGGGCATCAGCCGCGTTGGCCGCGCCTATCGGGTTAGGACCCCCGAATTGTAAACCACCATACCCGGGTGGCACTACGCCATACGTGCCATTCGCATTTTTAACGGGAATAACGGGCAAGGTTCTGAATGGGGCGTTGTGCAATTGCGCCTCACTACCTACCGGCGGCGCAGTTTTACGTTGCGATAACGACAGTTGCTCACCTATCTTTAAGAAGGGCGTTAGTTTATATTCCGTATTGAGCCTGGCGCCACCAATGTTAGAATAGTTCTTTATGTAAATACCTTTCTGCTTATTGTAAAATCCCGAAAACAGGTAATTCACCACGGGCGAAGAACCGGCGATGGACAAATTATAATTCATTTCCGACGCATCGCGATACAAGGCATCTGTCCAGTCGGTATTGGCCAGCGTATCGGTATGGGTAGCGCCGGCAAAAAAGTTGGGATGAATAATATTCTGCAGGTTAATGTATTGCTCCTTATTCAGCAGCGTAATAAGCTTTGGTTTGGTAACGCCGCCACGGGCATTCACATTAATAACCGGTTTGGCAGAATTTCCTTTTTTGGTGGTGATCACGATCACCCCACCGGCAGCAGCAGAGCCATAAATGGCAGCGGCGCTGGCGTCTTTCAAGATATCGATGGTGGCAATATCCTGCACATTGAGGTTATCGCCATTGGTACGAACCCCATCAACGATATACAAAGGAGTTGGCTGGTGTAAGGAAGAAAGACCGCGAATGATAATGGTTGAACCGGCATCAGGACTGCCAGATGATTTAATCACCTCTACCCCTGCTACCCTCCCCTGCAAGGCATCGGTAACATTGGTAACCGGCATGTTCTTGATGATCTCTCCTTTTACAGAGCCCACCGCACCCGTTACATCGGCCCGCTTTTGCGTACCATAACCAACCACCACAATACTTTCAAGACTTGATTCGGTAGTTTTTAAAACAACATCGAGCTGGTTGCTGCCTTTTACAAGCGGTAGTTCTTTTGTTTCGTAGCCAATATAGGAAACCACAAGGGCGTTCACCCCTTCAGGCACTGCTACTTCAAATTTTCCTGAGGCATTGGTGGTAGTGTTGTTTTTTGCGCCTTTGGTCGTAATTGTCGCGCCCGATAAAGGAGCGCCTTTTTCATCTGTTACGGTGCCGGTAACAGACCTGGGCTGGGCATAACTGATTTGACTAATCAGTAGCAACACAAAGCCGCACCACAGGTGGAGAAGCAATCGCTTTCTTTGCATAAACGGTTAATTTTTGGATTGAGATGAATTGAATGTTCTTGCAAGCAGGATCAAAAAAAGAACAAGCTGCGGGCGTTAGCAAAATATATAGCTAAAGTATAGGAAATATTGGCTTAAAAGCGGCTAGCCTATATTGTAAGTAATTTACGAGCAAGGAGTTGTGAATATATAGTTATAATCAAAATATATTAATAAGAAAGTGTTATTTAGGCTGTTTCTGAGTTCCAGGTTAAGAGTTCAGAGTTCCCGGAACTTGGAACTTGGAACTTGGAACTTGAAACTTGGAACCTGGAACTTGAAACCTGGAACTTGGAACCTGGAACTTGAAACTAATCGATGGTTTTTATCTGCATAATCCTCTTTTCAAACTCTTCATTCGGTACTATACTCTTATTCCGGATGCGCGTTTTGTAGGTGTTGATGGTGTTGACGGAATATTGCAGAATATGCGCAATTTTCTCATTTTCATGGATACCCATGCGGGCCAGGGCAAAAATGCGCAGATCGGTATTGAGCAGTTCATTATCCTCCAGTTCAATACGGTCTTCCTGTTTGAACAGCTCATTGAACTCGGCCACAAAATTGGGAAACAGTTTTAAAAAGGCGCGGTCGAAATGTTTCAACAGTTCTTCTTTTTCCCTTTTGAGGTTGATATTATTTACCAGGAACCGGATCTCATCAAATTTGCGATCGGTTAGCTTTTGATCAATAGATTTTTTGAACCGTTCTATCTTATCGAAGAATTCTGAATTAACATTAAAGAAATAGCCTATATACTCTTCTTTTATCTTATTGGCATCATTTAGCTTTTCATTGGTCTCAGAAAGGCGTCTGTTTGCCTCCTGCATATTATGATGCGCTTCCAAAATAGCCTTTTGCGCACGCTTTAGTTTTTTCAGTTGTTTGAATACAATTATTATAAGGGCTACTACCAGCAACAATAAAAAAGTAACCAGTCCGGCATACCAAAGCAGTTTTGTTCTTTGTTGTTCTACCATGGCATATTTCTGCGCTTCTATCAACGGCAGCACATCGCCTACCTGTACTTTTCGCTGGCGGGCGCCAAAAAATACTGCATCGGAAAATGCCTGGTTAATACAAACAGATGCATTTTTAATATCGGCCTTCTTATATAATAAGGTAGAAAGAATAAATGCGGCGGATGTTTCTTTGGTGCTGGATTGTACATCAGCGATCACCGCTTTAATGAGCAACAATATGGCCTGATCATTATCCCCATTTTGAATATACAGATCGCTCAGCGTGGAAGCAGTAATAGCAACCTGATGCGGGGTTAAACCAGAACGCGCCAGTAACTGATCAAAATTTCGTTTGGCAGCACCCCGGTTACCCGATTTCAATTGTTTTAGTCCCTCATAATAAATGTAGTCATGTGAATTTTTATCCCAAAGCACCAGCGCTGAATCAAGGTACTGCGCGCCTTTTTCATTATACCGGGGTGTATGGTACTGATCTTTATCATAATCGCCCAGGTCGTAATAATACCTGCCCATCAGTGCATAATACTCAGCCCGGCAACTATCGGGCACAGCGCTGATCTGAATGGCCGACAAGGAATCGAGCGTTTCTTTATACATTCCCGACGACAGCATGGAAAAACCCATTTTAATGCGTGCATAATTAATTAAGGCAGGCTCGTTGAGGCGAAGCGCCACGGACAGCATTTTTTTGGCGTAGTTATAAGCAGAATCATATTGAAAAACCCGGTAAGCGTTGTACAGGTTTTCGTACGCTTTAAATAATGCGGGCAGGTTATTCGTGTTGGTAGCAGCCAGCATTTTTTTGAAGGCGTCGATGTCGGCCAGTTTTTTCTGGTCAAATTCGGGCTGATGCGCCAACACTTCATTCAATTGTTTCAGCGAACGGGTCAGCGAATCCGTTTGAGCATACTGGTTACAGAAAATAAACAGGCAGGCGGATAGCAGCAGCAATTTCTTCATATGATCGTTATGGCAATTGGGGCTTTTACCAAATCTAAAGCAGAAAGAAGTGAAATCCAAATTGCAGCCATAATCTGAACAACATAAAAAAAGCCCCGTATACTTAAACCAGTAACGGGGCATTTTATGTAGTACTATTTCTTATGCAGTAATTTCTTTAACTGTTTGTTTTCCTTTTCCAAAGCACCTAAGCGTTGATCTGTTTTCTGCTGGTTTTTCTGTTGTTCAATCACATATAATGTAAGTTCTTCAATCTTCTTTAATAATACAGCCTGGTTATTCCCCACCTCTACCCCATTCTTTTCTACTTCGTCAGCAGCAGGCACTTCGGGTAAATGATGGTGTTGTTGTATGTATTGTTCCACCTCACTGAGCGGGCGCAGGCGGTAACCTTTATTAAAAACGTAGTCGGGCCACGGATAGGGTTTTACCACCACTTTTGTAAAGATGGCAGCACCATTTACCGCCAGCCGGTAGCCTTTGGGGTCATAGGTACCGATGGCTATATTACCGCCAAAATAATTGGTGCCGGTGCCATTAAAATAAGCTGTAAAATCAGTTGAAATGCCCGTACTATTTACATAAGGATCAGGTGCTGTTTTATACCCGTGGTAAATATTAGTAGCATTTTCAACTATTTCATAGTATGCCGTTGAAACGTATGGGGTTGGCATTAAATTATCATAATTGGAGTGATAAAAATAAGTGGTGCTTCCCCTTAACCAGATAATAATGGTACTACTACTGTTATTACTGGTCGCATCTTTCCAGCCCCCAATGAATGGTTTGGGATCGAGCGCTGCATATTGCGCTATTTTTGCATCTATAAATTGTGATCCATTTCCCCAATTAGTAACATGGAAATTGAAAACTCCCAAAACAGAACCTCTCCAGGTTGCATCAGTATGTACATTTGAACGGCCAATAGTCAGTTCAGTAGGTACATTATCTGGCCAGCCTCTATCAATAAAAGTAACGGGATAAAACAAATTCGGATCACCCCCAACTAAAAAACTTCCACCATACTGTGCCGTCAGATTTTTAAATAAAAAAAGAAATACAAATAACGTTAATGTCATCTTGTTCATAATAAATTAAAAGGGGTTTATTTAGGTTGTTTAAGATAATTGGCACGTACGAAAATATTTGAACTTATTTTACCCCGAAGTTTTATTTGGTCACCGTGCTGTTTTGGCAATAACCGTGTTAAAATGGGCAATAACTGTGTAGGGCAGATTATATTCTAAATATATTTTTTAAACCGTAAAGTCAAATCAACCTACTGATTTCCAAAATACTTCTTTTGTGAAAACAGCTGATTTATCCCCATTTTTTTAAAATACCATTATACTTTTTGGCTTTGGCCCATCACTTGATTAGTTTACACGCTCAACGCTTAAAGCTAAACGCATAACGCTAATTCCCTATTTTTCGTTATGCGCATTGTCCTTAGCTTGTTAAGCGTTCAGCCTTTTGCCTTTAGCGTTCAAGCCCATATACCCCACTATTTATCCAAACCCTTCTTCATGTTCAGCTTTTCGCGTTTCGCGTTAAGCGCTTAGCGTTTTGCCATATCATTAAAAACACCGGACTGGTGCAGGCTATCCTTTGCGGTTACCCGAACCAGCCACAAAACCAGATTATGAAAAGAATTGTATCAGGATTTGCTTTACTATTGGCTTGTCAGGCGCCGCTCTGCCTGCTGGCTCAAAGCGATGGGCTACCCCGGGGCGCCAGCAACATGCCCTATACCCGTTATGAGGCGGAAAACGCCAGTATGGGCGGAAATGCCGCTTTGCAATCATCGGTTCAGTTTGTGCAAACAGATATTGCATCCGAGGCTTCCAACCAAAAATATGTAAGCCTGCCTTCCAATGGCTCGTTTGTACAATGGAAAACTACGGCCGCCGCCCGCGGCGTAAATGTACGTTTTACCATGCCCGATAACAGCTCCGGCACCGGCCAAACCGGATCATTAAGTCTGTATGTAAACAATGTGCTGGTAAAAACCATTGATCTCAGCTCTTACTGGGCGTACCAGTATTTTGATGTAGGCGGTGAAGGCGATCCCTATCAAACGCCCCGCACCAAAACTTTTATGCGTTTTGATGAAGTGCATTTTACGGTTACCAATACCATCAATGCGGGCGACACCGTAAAAATTCAAAAAACAAATGGCGACGGACTTACTTATGGGGTTGATTTTATTGAGCTGGAACCTGTTCCGGCTGCCATTACCCTGCCTGCAAATTATTTGAGTGTAACCGATTTTGGCGCGGTGGCCAACGATGCCAACGACGATTACGCCGCTTTTAATAATTGTATTGCTGCGGCAAAAACGCAGGGAAAAAACGTATACATCCCCGCCGGCCGTTTTTTACTAAGCGACAAAATAATGTTGAATGTAACCAACATGAAAATAACCGGCGCAGGCATTTGGTACACGCAGGTATATTTCAGCACCGATAAACAATTTTACGGCGGCATTTTGGCCCGAAGCAGTGGGGTTGAAATTTCGAATTTCACGCTGGGCACCGCCAATAACGACCGGTTAAAATATGATGAGGCCAACCCGCGCGACGGACAGAAGTACAAAATTTACAAAGGCTTCATGGGTACCTATGGCAATAATTCGAGTATTCATGACATTTGGGTAGAACACTTTGAATGTGGTTTCTGGATCGCTGGTTACGATGCCCCCTACCCGGTTGACATTACCCGTAATCTTACTATTTCCAATTGCCGTATCAGAAACAATTACGCGGATGGCGTTAATTTCTGTGTGGGCACTTCTAATTCTACCGTAACACAATGTAGTATTCGCAACAATGGCGATGATGGACTGGCCATGTGGCCTGCCAATGGAATTGCCGGTACAGACCAGGAACGCAACAATACCTTTAGCTATAATACGATTGAAAACAACTGGCGCGCCGGTAGTATTGCCATTTTTGGCGGAACCGGTCACCAGGTACATCATAATTATATTAAAGATGGCGTGGGTGGTTCCGGCATTCGCTTTACCAATGATTTCGCTGGTTATACTTTTGAGTATCCCGGCGACGTCATTCATTTGTAT
>CBIMFG010000081.1:0-9155 GCA_966243125.1 uncultured Niastella sp. | reverse complement strand
ATGGAAATTTTAAGAACGAGTACTTCAGTTTCCATTTTGTTTGATCATGAAAAAATGGATGTTTTACAGTTTTTTCAGGTAGGACACGATGTTTATGTTGGGCTTGATAACGAAAGTTATTTAAAAGCAATATATTTAAATGAAATGACTCCTGAAGATGTAAGTGAGATATTAGGCTTTTAGAAGTTTGAATTTTATCATTAATATTTCAAAATGGCTGGTAGAAACTTCTGCCAGCCATTAAAATATTACTTTGTCCACTCAATAAAACACGAATGAGACCATTTTTTTTAGTTCCTTCCTATACCTTACAATCAAGTTATTTATAGACCAGGACGAGTTGTTATAATTAAATCGGCCCGGATAGCTGTAGCTGCTGGCAGAAAAAAGTCACACATCCATCCCCCAAATTCACACACTTATTGCCCAAAACAGCACATCTATCAAAAGTGACTAAGGATTCTTTTTTACATGCCGGGTGAGTCTTACATTCGTATAATCGCGGTTCCCTAATCAAGAAACAGTAACCTGCATATGAGAAAATATCTCGCCCTTATTCCTGTTCTTTGTCTCAGCATACTCTTTTGCCAGGTTGCCCGGGCGCAGGAAAAAGAACCTGTTGTGGACAAGATCATCAATTTTCCTGCTACGTTCTTCAATAAAGTTCAGAACAAGTATTCCAACCTGGAAGACCGGGTAACCAAACAAACCGAAAAATACTTACAGCGACTGAAGAAAAAGGAGCTGAAGATGAAGCGCAAACTGGCTAAAGTAGATTCGGCCAAGGCCGAACAAACCTTTGGCGATGTAGAGGGACAGTACAATAAAATGATTGCGGCGATTAATACGGACAGTCTGCCCGTAAAACGCGGTTCCGGCGCCTATATTCCCATGGTAGATTCAGTGAAGACCTGCCTGGCCTTTCTGAATCAAAAC
Source organism: uncultured Niastella sp. (assembly GCA_966243125.1). Classification (GTDB taxonomy): domain Bacteria; phylum Bacteroidota; class Bacteroidia; order Chitinophagales; family Chitinophagaceae; genus Niastella. Next base: position 8,219 of record CBIMFG010000081.1, on the reverse strand, counting down.
AGTTCGGTATTGTCGCAGTCAAAAGAAGTGCAGGATAAAGTAAAAGGTTCCTTGTCGCAGGTAAATCAGCTGCAGGGCAAGCTGCAACAGGCCGATCAGGTAAAAGCCTTTATACAACAACGCAAACAACAGATAAAAGCATCCCTGGGTCAGGTTACCAACCTGCCAAAAGGATTGGTAAATGAATTTACCGGTTTTCAAAAGGAAGCCTATTACTACAGCGCGCAGCTGAAGGAGTATAAAGACATGCTGAGTGATCCCGACAAAATGGTGCAGAAAGGGTTGTCGTTGCTGAACAAACTGCCGGCGTTTACCAGTTTTATGAAGCAAAACAGCGAACTGGCCAGTCTGTTCCGCTTACCCGATAATTACGGCACGCCACAAGCCCTGGCCGGACTGCAAACCCGCTCTATGGTGCAGCAGCAGATCCAGAACCAGCTGGCGGGCGGCGGGCCAAACGCGCAGCAATACCTGCAACAAAACCTGCAGGCCGCACAATCACAGTTAAACACGCTTAAGGATAAATTGAACAAACTGGGCGGCGGTGGCGGCAGCAGTGAGGATCTGGACATGCCCGATTTTAAACCCAATAACCAGCGTACCAAAACCTTTTGGCAACGGCTGGAGTATGGCACCAATCTGCAAACCGCAAAGAACAATTTCTTTCCCACTACCACCGATTTCGGTTTATCAGTAGGGTATAAATTGAATAACAAAAACACCATAGGTATTGGCGCCAGCTATAAAATGGGGTGGGGGCAGGATATAAAACATATCAAGATCACCAACCAGGGCATGGGCCTGCGTTCGTTCATTGACGTAAAACTGAAAGGTAGTTTTTACCTCAGTGGCGGATTGGAATACAATTATCAACCCATTACTTCCGACAGTTTAAATGCCGGTACGGTGATGCACAGGGACGAGATATCCTCCTGGTCAAAAAGCGGGCTTATTGGCGTTAGTAAGATCGTTTCTATAAAAAGCAAATTCTTCAAAAAGACCAAACTGCAATTGTTGTTCGATTTCCTGAGTTACCAGCAGGTGCCGCGTACCCAACCAATTAAGTTTAGGGTGGGGTATAGTTTTTAATGCTGCACGTCTATTGCCCAAATCTGCACGTTTATTGGCAAAAATAACACGTTTATAAAATGTATTACAAGAAGTTCTTAGATTAAGTTGAGAAGTAATAAATTCGTCTTATCTAATCAAGATACTTAACCTTGGCCTGCATATGAAAAATAAATTATCCCTGCTCCTGAACGAATTTTGTTGCCATTCTACGGTTCAGCTAAACGAACGTTCTACTGCACCTGATTGATTTTTTCTTTACAATTCCCTGGAAATATCTTCTTAAATAAAGCGGCCAGCTTTAGGCTTCGGTGCATGCCGGGTCTAGCCTGAGCTATGTCCATCTATAAAATGTTAATTGTACAAATCTGATACAATGAGTCGTAGCGTAGTACGCATTATCCTTGTTGCATTTGTTTTATTTATCTCCAGATCTGTTCTTTGGGCACAGACCAACGTTGAACAATATAAGTCCGACAAGATCATTCCGCCGTCGCCAAACGCCGCTTCGCTGGGTAATTACGGCAATTATGCCCAGGGCACTTATAACGGAATACCTTCCATAATGGTACCGTTATACAGCACCAAGGCAGCCGGTCTGTCACTGGATTTTACCTTAAGTTATGATGCCTCCGGTATAAAGCCATTGCAGGATGCCAGCGCTGTAGGATTGGGCTGGGCCTTGTCATATGGAGGCGGCGTAATAACCCGGCAGGTGCGTGGCATAGACGATTTTAAGCCTACAGTAGGATATCTTGGGTCCGGGGCTTTGCCAGATGCCACGATCTGGGGAGGTAAATATCGTCAGGATATAACAAGCGCCAATAACCTGGGCTGGTATTTCGACAATATCAGGATCAACTACTACGATGCGGAACCCGATATTTTTACTTTTAGTATGGGGCCTTACAGTGGCCGGTTTGTATTGGATAAAACAGCAAATGGCGGTAAAGTGCTTGAGCTCGACCAAACCAATTTACGGATCACGCATGATGGCCAAAACAGCTGGACAATAACAGATGGCAACGGCTATACCTACCTGTTCAGTACGCAGGAAACTACGGAAGATTACACTTATTCACAGCCAGGCTTGTCCGACGATTCACCTTTGTCAGCCTTTAATGATGAGAACAACGAAAGATACCCCATTGTAACGGCCTGGTACCTCGACCAAATCACGGCCCCGGATGGTGAAACGATCTCTTTTGAATATGAATACGATTATAGCCTTAGTAGTACCATGAAGTACGAACAGGATTACCTGATGTTATCTATGCAGGGAACTTGTGATGGCGGCAGTCCCTTGCCCTCGTATCAAAAAAATGAGTGCGCCAGTAAACAATCCATTTCAGGCAGAATGATCAGCCGCATCGTATTTGACAATGGATCCATTGAATTTAGTAACGCTCCGCGGGACGACATACAAAGTCCTTATAATGGAATGTCCCCTAAACGGTATAGTCAGATCCTGGTAAAAGATAAGCTGGGCGGGCTGATCAAAAAGCTCGCTTTTACACATACCTATTTTACTGATTTTTACGGATACAAAAGATTAAAGCTGGATGCCGTACAGGAGTTTTCACCAACAGGGGAAGCGATCCCTGCCTGGCAGTTTACGTATTTCAATCCTGATATGCTGCCGCCAAAATATACAAAGGGCATCGATCACTGGGGGTTTTATAACGAAGCGGGCAATAACACGCTTTTGCCAGCCAAATATGTACAATCTATGTTTGGTCGCTGGTATAATTTTGATGGTGCAAACCGCCGTCCATCTATCAATGTAGACGCCGTTAGAAATGGGGTGTTGAAAAGCATTACTTACCCTACCGGCGGAAAAACAAATTTTGATTTTGAATTGAACGAGTATACCAATTTGTATGATGATGAAAAATTTGACGTGATTGTACACAATCCAGCTTTGCAATCCGGTCCCATAGGACAACCAACCGAACAACACGATCAGCAGGTAACTTTTACGTTAACCCAAACCCAGGATGTAGTATTTGTATATAATGTTACGGACATTTATCAGTTGGGGTTACCAACTGATTTGGTCAATTTTTATGCAGGCTTATGGGATGCGAATGATCACCTGATGACGATGTTTCCTACTTATGATGTTACTGGCACTTATATTAACAGTCAAACTATGACTTTGGGCCCTGGTACTTACATCCTTAAAGTGCTGGCAATGGAGGGGTACGTTACGGGTGTAACTGCCACATGGCAGGAGCAAGTACCTGTTGCCCAACGAAAGGGCGGCGGGCTTCGCATAAAAAGGATCGAGAATATCGACAATACGGGTGGTGTTTCTGTCAAAACCTATCAGTATAACAATGGTGCACAATCTACCGGTCTTCAATTGAACCCGGTTAAATATGACTATAGAATAGAAATGGGCCAGGGTGAATATCACCCTGACCCCACAGGCTCTGTTTATTGTAATTTCTTAGGAGAATACCTGGTGCGACAGTCCAGCTCCATACAACCACAGGGCTTTTCTTTTAGAGGTGGCATTATAGGGTATAGCAAGGTTACCGAAACCTTAGGGGAGCATGGAGAAAACGGAAAAATAGAATATTATTTCAAAAACGAGGCCGTATTCCCGCCCTATACGCCATCTATACCCGTAAATAATAATCCGTTGAATGGTAAACTCGATTCCATGCTTGTGTATGATGCCACCGGGAAGCTTGTTAAAAAAACCGAAACTACCTACGGCATTAACCAAACGGCATCCATTCAGGGAATAAAGATGCTGCCCCTGGCTTTTTCACTGGACAATTACCAGATCTTCTATTATGATAATGAATCAGCATGGACGGTAGAAGCTACCACTAAAGAAACCGAGTATACACAGAACGGCGCTATGATAAATGCTGTTACTTCCTATTATGATAATGCAATCCATAAACAGCTCACAAAAAGGGATCGGCTGCTTTCAGATAATACTTTGCTGACTGAACAATTCAAATATCCCCACGATTTTCAAAATACCGGTACGCCCAACGTGTACAATGAAATGGTGCTAAGAAATATGATCAACCCGGTTGTAGAAAAAACTACCTGGAACAACACCACCACTTTTGTTGAGTCAATTAAGAACAATTATGACTTTTGGTCGGGCAGCGCATGGGCGACAACGCCGCAAAACAACCGCATCTTCCTTCGAACCATTGAAAGCAAAACAGGCGGCGCTGCCAGCAAAACACAGCTTCGACTATATACCTACGATCAAAAGGGAAATGCCGGGTCTTTTGCAAAAGATAACGACGTGGTAAAAACATACATCTGGGGATATAATTATACCTACCCTGTTGCAGAAGTAGTGGGTGCGTCCTATAACGACGTGATGGGTGTTTTAGATGCGGCTGTTATTCAAAATCCCGCCAGTGATCAGGCCATGCGTAGTGAACTACAGAAAATACGGCAGCAGTTCCCGGCGGCCATGGTCACCACGTATACTTACAAACCATTAGTGGGAATAACCAGTCAAACGGATGCGCGCAATCGCACCTCTTACTATGAATACGACGGTTTTAGCCGGTTGAAGCTGCTGCGCGATCAGGAGGGCAATATCGTGAGGACCTTTAAGTATAACTACAAGCAGTAAAAAATATTGGATCCATAAACCTTAAAATAGGGATTATGTTGGTTTTATTAACGCATTTTATCAAACGCTATAGCGCCCGTATTATTGGTGTGCTGGTGTTTTCAATGACCTTATTCATAGCAAAGGGGCAACCTTGTGCGGGAGGAATGTCTATTACGTATAACGCGCCGCTTTGTTACCCGCAGGAAGTAAACGTTGAAGTGTCGTATAGTCAGGAGTATGTTATCCTGGATGGCTATATCAGGTGGTATCATAGCCAAAACGATCCTGTTCCTTTCCGGGAAGTTCGTACAGGTGGCGATGGCTATGTATCAGATTCTTATTCGTTTTATGCAACCGCCGGTGCAGAGGTTTGGGTAAGTTATTCCGACAATAACCAGGGCTGCGAAACGGGTAGGGTGGCATACATAGCCAATGTGGTGCAGGCGCCGGATGTATATGCATCCTACGCCCGTGAATGTGGCGACAGGGTAGGGAAGATCCAGCTTGGCAGCAATACCCCCGGAATAGTGTATCAACTCTACAAATACCACTATGTAGACCAGTGGAATTCATATTATGAACAGATAGCTGACAATACAACCGGCTATTTTGAGATCCCGGAGTTTGACCGCGAGCAAAAGGATAATTATTATTTCAACTGGTACCTGCCCAATGGCTGTGGCATAATTGGGTCCTATATTCGTTTATCCTGGGATATAATTAACTCCTTTCCACCCATTGTAAGCGGTAATACAACCGTTTGTCTCAATACCCCCATCGTATTAACGGCCAGTGGCGACGGAACAACCTTTAACTGGTATAACAGCAGCGGCAGCCTGGTATACCAGGGAAAGCAATTCACCATTCCCAGCCCTACAGCGGGCAATTACGCTTATTCGGTACGCGGTATCAGCAGCAGCGGTTGTATAACCGACCCTGCCGGTATAAATACAACCGTTAATCCCGGTCCGGTCGATGGCTCGCTTTCGGCCAGCCTCTCTACTGTTCACGTAGGTGAAACTGTTACGTTTACCAGCCAGGGCGGTACAGGCACGCCGTTTTTATATGGTAGTAACGATGGGGGCGTCAATTGGAATGTATTGAACGGCGCCTCCATGGGAACTGGAGGATCTTATAATTTTTGGTATAACACGGTTGGTACCTACCAGTTTGCGGTACATAATCAAAACTCCTGTGGTTTTTGCAAGGATGTTGGCAATTGTGGTCCGAATGTCTTAGTTAACCTACAGGTAATACCCTGGCCACCTGTACAAATTGCATCCATAACCCCGGCTACCCAAAAGATCAGTTTCAATGGTACCGCCGCAACAATAACGGTAAACGGCGTTACCGGCGGTGATAATATCTACACGTACGAGTGGCAACAGTCGCCCTACAGCGATTTTTCAATACTTTATTCCATTCCGGGCGTCAATGCAGCTTCCTATACGCCTGCGAACGTTACAACTAAAACCTATTACCGGGTGGTGGTAACCAGTCATGGACTTACAGGTGTTTCCCCTGTTGCGATGGTGGATGTATATGCTAAATTTGATCCGGGCACTATTATGCCGGCTTCTATAACAATTCCTGCCGGCAGCCAACCGGGAAAACTGGCGCCGGTTCCGGCCAGTGGCGGCAATTGTAATGGCAGTTACACCTATCAGTGGCAGGTATCAACCGATGGACTTATTTTTACCGACATCAGTTCGGCCACGAACCTTACTTATGAACCCGGGCAATTGTCCTCTACTACTTATTACCGCCGCAAGGCGACTTGCGGAACGGATGTAGCGTATACCAATAGTTGCCAGATCACCATCGGCACACTGGTTGTTGAGAACATGAACTACATCCGCACCAGAACCATGCAGCGGGCAGGTGTGACCGATGAGCAAACGGCAGCCAATCTTACTTCTCCACTCGAAGTACAGCAAACGACCCAGTATTTCGACGGATTGGCAAAGTTGATGCAAACTGTCTCAAAACAGGCAAGCCCCGATCAAAAAGACCTGGTAGCGCCCACCGTGTTCGATAATTTCAACAGAGAAGCCGTAACCTATCTGCCGTATGTTTCCGCAGCCACCGATGGTCAGTACAAGCAAAATGCATTTGGAGACCTCAGTGAATTCAATAAAGTGCAGTTCCCCGGTGAATCTTTTTACTACAGCAATAAAACGTTCGACGCATCACCGTTGAATAAAGTAGTAAAAACCAGTGCAGCAGGCGATAGCTGGGCCGGCAGCAACCGGGGCGTCGGCATCGATTACCAGGTAAACACCGCCAACGAAGTGCGCATCTGGAAGATCGCCAGCGACCAGCTGACCTATAACAACAACGATGTAACAACCAACATTCCGGTTACACCAGATTTTTATAACCCTGGAACCCTGTATAAAAACGTCACCAAAGATGAAGCCGGTAATGAAGTAATAGAATTTAAAGACAAAACAGGGCAGGTAGTGTTGAAAGAAGTACAGGCAGGCAATGTACCTGTTTCCCAGCCTGCCTTACCGGCCAATCTGGTATTGCCTAATGCCGGTAATCCAAGTCCGGTTACAGGTGATTTCCTGGCTACCAGCACTATCACACTTGATTTTGGATTTGAAAATGGCGCCACCTTCAGTGCTGCAATAGCAAATGGAACAGGTTCCAACCCCGCTGTTGCTTATTTATCTACTTATTACGTGTATGACAACCTGAACCAGTTACGATTTGTAATACCACCTAAAGCGGTATCGCAATTGATAACAAACGGCTGGCAGTTTACCAGCGATCTCATCAATGAACTTTGTTTCAGGTATGAATATGATGATCAGAAACGAATGGTGGCTAAAAAAACGCCCGGCGCAGCCTGGGTGTATATGGTATATGATGCACGTGACCGGCTGGTATTTACCCAGGATGGCAATATGCGTAACCAGCCACAACCACAATGGTTAGCTACCCTGTACGATGAGCTGAACCGCCCGGTAATTACCGGACTGGTAAACTATACCGGAACACCCGGTGCTTTACAGCAATATGTAAGCGATAACAGTGCTTCCGCTGCACCGGTAACCATCGATGGGCAGGCGGTTAACCAAAACCCATTGCCTGCCAATGCGTCTTTTACTGTATTAACTACAACGCATTACGACGACTATAATGGCATCGCGTCAGCGGGTTTTTCAACCAATTCATTGTACAACAGCGGTTACAATACTTACCTGGATGCCGCCGCCAGTGAGTATCCTGAACCATTGACGGTAACCACTGCACCAAAAGGGTTGGCTACCTGGACGAAGACCAAAGTGTTGAATGAAAATAAATACCTGACCAGTTGTGTGCTGTATGATGAAAAGGGTAGAACATTACAAGTGCAATTGCTTAACTATACCGGTGGAATGGATGTTGTAACCAATCAATACAGTTTTTCAAACCTGCTTTTAAGAACACATACCAGCCATCAGAATGCAGCCGTTACCCCGATACAAACCTTCATAGTAGCAACCAAAAACACATACGATCATGTAGGAAGGGTGAAAGAAATAGCAAAAGGGTTAAATGGAAA
>CBIMFG010000080.1:0-9158 GCA_966243125.1 uncultured Niastella sp. | reverse complement strand
GATAACCAGCCAACGCACCCGATTGCATAGCGGCTTCAAACCCTTTGTTTACCGAAGCAATGAACTCTCTGGGTATGGCGCCGCCCTTGATCTCATTAATAAATTCCAACCCCGGCACATCCTGTTCACGCGGAGACAACTCAAAATGGATCTCGGCAAAACTGCCTGAGCCACCATTCTGTTTTTTAAACACCTCTTTGTGCAGCACAGGCTGGGTGAAGATCTCTTTATAAGCGATCTGCGGTTTTCCTTTATTAACAGCCACTTCATACTCAGTAGCCAGTTTCTCCAACACTACTTCCAGGTGCAACTCGCCCATTCCTTTCAAAATGGTTTGACCTGTTTCTTTATCCGATTCTACCACCAGCGTAGGATCTTCTTCGAGCAAACGTGCCATTGCCTCGCTTAGTTTACCTGATTCCTTAGCTGTTTTTGCTTCAATGGAATACCCGATCATTGGTTCGGGGAAGCGGATGTTCTCCAACAACACGGGATGTTGGGGATCAGCCAGGGTATCGCCCGTACGTACTTCCTTCAAGCCAACCAACGCCCCAATATCACCAGCGCTTATTTGTTCAACGGCTTCATATTTATCACTCATAATGCGCAACAAACGGCTTACCCGCACCTTCTTACCAGTTCTGCCATTCCACAACGTATCGCCTTGTTGTAAGGTGCCCGAATACACGCGTACCAATGCCAGTTTGCCTGTATAATCGTTGGTAATTATTTTAAAGGCCAACCCGGCAAAAGCCGCTTCTCTATCTGTTCGCAACATTACCGGTTCATCACTAAACGGATCGATACCAGTAACAGCCGGAATATCAATAGGCGATGGCAAATACTGCACAACCGCATCAAGCAAAGGTTGTACGCCTTTGTTCTTGAAGGCAGCGCCACAAACCACAGGCACCAATTGTTGGCTGATGGTTGCCGCACGCAATGCTTCATAAATGCTTTCCACAGTAATGTGTTGCGCATCAGTTGTGAATTGTTCAAACAGGGTTTCACTGGTCAGCGACAATTCTTCCAGCAAATGATTGCGATGTTGTTCGGCTTCTGCCAATAAATGAGCAGGAATAGCAACAACTTCATAGTTCTTACCATCATCACTGTTCCATAACAACGCTTTCATTTCTACGAGATCAATAATACCACTAAACGCATCTTCCGCACCCATTGGTAATTGTACCGGCACCACATTCGCATGCAACTTTTGTTTGATCTCATTTACCACCCGTATAAACTGCGCGCCTTGCCGGTCCATTTTATTGATCAGCACAATACGCGGAATATTATACCGGTTGGCCTGCCGCCATACGGTCTCTGATTGAGGTTGTACACCCGATTTCGCACAGAAAACCGCCACGGCGCCATCCAACACGCGTAACGATCTTTCTACTTCCGCAGCAAAGTCAACGTGGCCGGGTGTATCTATGATGTTGATCTGATAAGTATCCTCTGCATATTCCCAGTAAGTAGTAATAGCTGCTGAAGAAATGGTAATACCGCGTTTTTCTTCCTGGGGATCGCTATCCATCACCGTATTGCCATCATCCACATTACCCAGGCGATGTATAAACCCTGTATAATATAACATGCGTTCTGTAACTGTTGTCTTACCCGCATCCACGTGTGCCATAATTCCAATATTCCTGTATTGTTGTAACCGTTTCATATAGTATTTGAGATAGAATAAATAAAAAAGGCCCTCCGTTCAGTAACGGAAGGCCTTTTGCAATATGCAAACAATCCTGCCATTACGGAATTGGTTCCCGCAGTGAGCTTATTATTGTTTTGATTATGAATTTCATATTGCTGATTAAAAAAATGATTTGTTGATTGCTGAGAAAGTTTTGCGGGGAGACAAACAAAAAAGCCTTCACGAATATCGGGAAGGCTTCAATACAGTTATTATTGAAATGATCAATCCCTTTTATCCGCAAATGGGTTTATCTCCCCATTGCCTATAAAGACAATACAAGTACTGGCAATTACTGCTCTGATCACAGCATTTGCGTGTATACCTGTTTTGTATGTGATGGTTTTAATCATTGTTTGTTATAATAGAGGATGCAAAACTAGTAAAAGATTGTAAATAACAATAGGCTTAGTCATTTTTTTATAAAATCAGCAAGGCCCTCCATGCGGAGAGCCTTGCTTACTTATGAACTACAAGTCCTGAGAATGATGCAAATAACCCTACATGATATAGTAGAATGCCTCCTGGCGTTTTTCTTCCGGTTCAACCTGATCGTGCATCAGTTGACGCAGATCTTTTTCAATGTTACTGGCAATGGCCGTCATGGGCGTATCGGTTGGTTTGTTCTCAAATGGGTCCTGTAAATGAATGGCCATCTTTTCTATCAGTAAAAAACACGCGCTAATGGCTACTACCAATGGCACCTCCAAAAACCCAAAGTGTTCTATTACACCAAATGGCAACATGCTTATAAATAACAGCAGCGAGAAATGAATGTATAAACTATATGTGCTGGGAAAAACTGTGTTCTTTATGCGTTCTGCTTTACCCATGGCATCGCACAAGCGGGTGAGGGTACGATCCATTTCAATTTGCTGATACCTGTTTACATATCCTTCTTCCAATGCCCGTTTTAAATCACGCGCATGCTGGTCTAACATAGCCGTGGGTACGTTGTTATACCGGGTGAGGCTTTCCAGCTCGCGGCGGCTTATAAATTTCTCAAGACCGCTGGTTGGGTTTGTGCGGCGTAAACTTTGCCCCAATGCATAACACCAGCCTATTTGCCGGCGAATCATTCGCTGCCGCAATTGCGCCACTTCGTCTTCTTCATACTGGCTCTCGGTAAAATTAAGCACCTGCCGGGCCAGTGTACGCGAATCGTTCACAATGGCGCCCCATATTTGCCGGGCTTCCCACCAGCGATCATACGCCTGGTTACTTCTGAAACCCAGCAGTAACGAGATCACGGTTCCTAATATAGTGGGTATCGATAGCGGAATGCTTATCGGCACTTCCAGAAAATACTGATGAATAATAGCAATCGCCAAACTATATACTAATATTACCAGTAGTTCATACTTTACTTTACCAAATACGTAGCCGATCGGGATATTCTTTTTTAGTAGCATTGAGGTAATGTTTATGCGTTCTTAAATCTTTAACACAGCACTTAACTTTGTGCATTCAGCAGCTTCAGCACAGCAACTGCCTCTTCTTCTACCGCCCTTATTTCAGGAATAGTAACTATGCGGCGTTGTTTTGTTTTGAACTGACGTAACAGCGGAACCCTGCTTTTTTTGAACATTCTGTCGGGGTTTACACTGTCGGGATGCACCTGAATAAATTCATATTGTTCAGGGTATACGATCAGGTCAATATCATTTGCATCTACAAAATGGCGGAATACAACGGGTGTATTTCCATATAAGTGACGGAAACTAATACTGCTCACCTGTTTGGGAAACTGTTGTTTTATTTGTTTGCAGTTGTTCCTGAAGGTATCTGTTAATAAGTCGTGGTATGGCTGCCGCTGATTCCTGATGAGGTCACTCGCAAAAAAAGGAATTTGAAAAGCGTGGAACAAAGTAATGTTCACAACCTGCTCGCCCATGGTTTGAATGGCTTTTTCAACCAGGTCAAAAGAAGCAGTGGAAAAATCGGTGGGTACCAACACATTTCGCATACTGTAATGATTAAAATTAACAATGACGTTTACAGTAGCAAAGCTGGCACAATGGTATTAGAAGCCCCTAAGAGGCATTTAAGAATGCATTAAAAAGGAGATAAGAATGGGATTAGAAAATTAATGTTGCCCGTTTAAAACGATTTCTACGGTGGTACCTTTTCCTTCTTCAGAATTAATTATCAATTCCCCGTTGTGCAAACGGATGATGTTTCGTGCCAGGGGGAGTCCCACGCCATGCCCTTCAAACCTGTCTGTATTGGAGGCGCGGTAAAAGGGATCAAACACATATTTCAATTCTGTTGCGGGAATGCCAATACCCTGGTCTACTATACCGATCCTGATCTTTTGTTTTGCTACCTGAAGTGATAATTGCACAGGCCGGTCATTGCTGTATTTACAGGCGTTCATTACAATATTGGTGAGAGCCAGCTTTAATAAGTGATAATTTCCCTCAACAGAGAGTTGCTGTTCATTAGGCGGCAATTCGCCAAAATGCAATTGTACTTTATTATCGGGATGCAACTCATCAACGGCGTGTTTTACTTCCCACAACAATTCATCCATTCTAACCACGCTGCGGCGTTGTTTTTTGCCATCAAAGCCGCTTTGTGCCAGGGCCAGCAGGCTGCTGGTTAAATGATCAAGCTTTACGGCTTCGTTTAAGATCACCTGCAGGCTTTGCCGGTATTCTTCATTCGTGCGGGCTTTTTTAAGCGCAATGTCGGCCTCGCCCATAATAGTAGTAAGTGGCGTGCGCAGTTCATGCGAGGCATTGCTTACAAAGTTATTCTGGGTTTCAAAAGCAGTTTGCAAACGATCGAGCATGGTGTTGAAGGTATGGGCCAATTCCGTCATTTCGTCTTTTCCTTTCTTGGGCGTAAGACGTAAGTGCAGGTTATGCGCACTGATGTCCTGTACCTTGCTGATAAGCAGCCGCAGGGGTTGAAAGGTTTTACGGCTAAAGAAAATGCCGGCGGTAAATACCAATAACACGCCCACAATAAATATAATAACCTTTATACGGAACAGCGTGCTCAATAACCGGTTCCCGAATTCATTTACCGCATATTTTATAACCAGGTAATTTTTCGTTTCATCCCGGTACAAAATGCCCGCATAGTGCACTTTGTTCTTTTCAATGTATACTGTTTTTCCATCTGCAGCTATTATCTGCCGGTAAAATGATTGGGGTAAGTTCGATTGTACCTGGGGACTGATGATGTTATTGGCAGAATCCCAGGTCAACAGGTACTCCTGCTCCCTTGGCAGCACCTCCAGGTACTGCCGGCGCAATTCATGATAAGTAACGGTAGATACTTTGTTCTGTTCAAAACGTAGTTTGGCAGCTACCCGTACGCGTAGTTCCAGCCGTTTTAAAAAATCGTTCGACGCAAACCTCGTTACCAGATAATACGTGGTAAAGCTGAGGATCAAAATCAGCAATGCCGTAAGCACGGTAAACAACAAGGCGGTTTGCGTTTGTATTTTCACTGGTATTAACTTTTTTTATCTTCTTTGAGTATGTATCCCATCCCTATCATGGTATGAATGAGTTTCTGTGCCGGATTGGTATCTATTTTTTTGCGCAGGTAATTCACATATACATCCACCACATTGGTGCTCATATTGAAATCTATTCCCCATACGTTTTCCAGCAACTCCATCCGGCTTAACACGCGGCCCCGGTTATGCATCATAAATTCAAGCAGGCGGTATTCTGTGGCGGTAAGGGGTATAGGTTCGCCATTTAAACTGGCTTCGCGCGTGCTGGTATTCAGGGCCAGATAGCCTATTTGCAACACATCGGGTTGGGTATTATTTCCCGAAGATTTGCGGCGCATCAGCGTTCGCAGGCGGGCTTCCAGCTCTGCAAAATGAAAGGGTTTTACCAGGTAATCATCTGCGCCACTATCCAACCCGGCTACAATATTTTCTGTAGTGCCCAATGCCGTCAGCATTAGAATGGGTGTATCAATTTGCTGGCGGCGCAACTGTTTGCATAATTGAATACCATTCAGGCCTGGCAGCATTATGTCAAGCACCATTACATCAAACTGGTTTTTTATGGCCATTTCATGCCCTATAAGGCCATCGGGCGCAACCGTTACCTCGTACCCAGCCTCCTTCAGTCCCTTGTTCAGCATACTGGCCAGTGCTGCCTCGTCTTCCACTATAAGGATCTTCATTGCTGAATGTATTTTCACAAAAATAACCACTAAAAAACAAATCCCTTATCAACATCAAAAAGGGTATATCATTAAATAATATCCACCGCTTTTACTTGTAAGGTGAATGATTTTTAACAATTCTTCCCCGATCATTTACATATTCAATTTTTGTCTGATTGACTGATAAAGAGGATACTATACTTATATTAACTGATATCTTTGTACTTACAAATATTGCAAATGGCTATTCGCATTTTTATTACAGGGGGCACTTTCGACAAAGAATATAATGAGCTGAATGGTGAGTTGTATTTTAAAGATACCCATAGGGATGAACTGCTTTCTAAAGGTAGAAGCAGATTGAATGTGCATATTAAAACGCTCATGATGATCGATAGCCTTGAAATGACGCCCGATCACCGCAACCTGATAGCCGAAGAATGCCAGCAATGTGATGAAGAAAAGATTGTAATTACCCACGGCACCGATACCATGGCCGAAACCGCCCGGGTACTGGCAAAAAAAGTAACCGGTAAAACCATTGTATTAACCGGCGCCATGATCCCTATAAAATTTGGTAGCTCCGATGGACTGTTTAACCTGGGCAGCGCACTGGCTTTTGTACAATCACTGCCACCCGGTGTATATGTTGCTATGAATGGCCGTTATTTTAACTGGGACAATGTGCGGAAGAACAGACAGACTGGTATTTTTGAAGAGTTACCACCGGTATCGGCCAGTGCAAAATAAAAAAAGCTGATTACTCAGCTTTATACTTTCTTGGGAGGAAGGGCGAATGCTACGGCTTCATGTTCAAAATGGCCTTTGTGCGAACCATCACAAAAAGGTTTATTCTTCGACATTCCACAACGGCAAATTGAAACCACTTCACGACCGCCCAGGTCGTATACATTGCCATTTTTATCTACAATTTCAAAATCACCTTCTAACTTTACTGAACCATTGCTGTTTACTGTAATCTTTGTTGTTGCCATTGTAATTTATTAGGGGCGCAAGATACAGGAAAAGCATTCAGAAATTATAACTACCACACTTCCTTAATATACCTGTTCAATCACGGTTTCTTTTCCATTAAAAACAAATGATTCGCCCGCCTTTTTATTTTGTAACAATCTGGCAAGCGGTGCTTGTGGAGAAAGGAAAATGATCAATTTACCATTGATGGTTTGTTTGCCTAAACCCGCTGCAATAAAGAAAGTAAGGTTGGCACACTCAATACAGGCACCCATGGTGGCTGAAGCATAAATAACATCTGTTTTTACCTCATGCAACAGGGCCAGTTCCCTTATTTGTTGCGCCAGTTGTTTCGAATGCATCTCTTTTTCCAGCTGGCTCATGGCCCGCGCCGTTTCATATTTATCGCCTACAGAACTCTTTTCTTCGCTGTTGGCTGCTTCCTGGGCATTATTGATCAACGTTTTGGCCGCGGCTATGCGCTGTTCAATCAACTGCTGGGCAGCTTGTTTAAGCCCGTTTTTGAATGCTATTTTTTCTGTTTCCGTCACACCGCTAAAATATGCAATTGTTAAAATAATCTAAAAGACCTTCCCATTATCTATATCCTTTATGTAAACAAAACCGGGCGTGCATCCAATTCAAAATAAATTGTATGAACACGCTGTATAAACTCTTTGCAAGCTGTTTGCTTATAGTGGGCGCTACCGCCCTCATTTATTCAAAGAAACCACCAGTTTCACCAGATAAACCTACTCCCAGCCGCCAAAAGAAGGTTCAAATAGCCGTGTTGCTCGATGTGAGCAATAGTATGGATGGCCTTATTGGCCAGGCCAAAGCCCAGCTTTGGAACATGGTAAGTGTATTGGGCAAAGCCACCTGTAATGATGTGGCGCCTACCGTTGAAATTGCGCTGTATGAATATGGCCGCCCTACCAATGAGGCACAGTCGGGTTATGTAAAACAGATCAATTATTTTACCCGCGATCTCGATGAAGTGTCGCGCAACCTTTTCAGGCTTACAACCAATGGGGGCGATGAATATTGCGGCCATGTTATGTACACCTCGTTAACAAGCCTTGAATGGGACGCTAATCCCGATAATTATAAAGTAATTTTTATTGCCGGTAATGAAGACTTTTTACAAGGCGATATATCCTATACCCAGGCTTGTGCAAAAGCCAAAGAAAAAGGCGTGATCATTAACACCATTTATTGCGGCGACCGTAACCAGGGCCTTCGCGAACACTGGAACCTGGGCAGCGAATGCGGCACCGGCAGTTTTACCAACATCAATCAAAACGCAACGGTGACTGATATCCCCACTCCTTACGACACCGTGTTGTTTCAATTGAACATTCAATTAAACGGTACTTATATCGGTTATGGCAGCGCAGGACAGGCCAATAAGTTTAAGCAGGCAGAAGTGGATAAAATGAATTACAGTATGGACAAAGCAGCCGCCGCCAAACGTGTGGCAGTTAAAGGGCAAAAGCAATTGTATAATAATTCAACCTGGGACCTGGTTGATGCCAGCCAGGACGATGCAGCCATATTGGAAAAAGTTGACATGAACACCCTGCCCGATAATTTAAAAAATAAAACCCGCACCGAATTAAAACAAATAGTAACAACCAAAAGCAAGGAACGTGCAGAGATACAAAAACAGATCTCTACCGTATCGGTAAAAAGAGAGGCCTATATTAATTTGGAGAAAGCCCGCCGCGCCAATGGTGGCAATGAGCAAACCCTTGAAACGGAGATTGAAAAAATAATCAGGGCGCAGGCTAAAAAGTACAACCTGGTTATTCAATAAAGCCTTGAGACGGTTCTGTATAAAAAAAGCGGCGATAGGTATTACTACTATCGCCGCTAATGTTTTAAAACAGCCTGGCTTAGAATGGCAGATCATCATCACCGGCAGATGTTGATTCAAACGTGCCGGGCATGGTGTTGAAGTTGCCGTTACCGCCTTGTGCAGGCGCGCTGTTACCACCGCCACCACCTTTGGGAGCCATTTTCCAGGCTTTCACATCAGTGTACCAACGACCATTGTATTCCCTGCTTTCCACATCAAATGAAACATCAACCAGGTCGCCGGTTTTAAAGCTGCCCATATCAATTTTATCGCCCCAAACAGCGATGCATACTTTTTTAGGATAGTTGTCGCCTGTTTCAAGAATAAATTCCTGCTTTTTCCAGGTACCGTTTTTTCCCTGGCCAGACTGAACCTGTAAGAACTGAATAATTTTTCCGCTGATATCCATAGTTAGTAGTTTCTTTTACCTCGTCAAAGGTATGTTTACCGTTCACATTTCGATAAAATTTGATCACACAATTTTTT
>CBIMFG010000079.1:0-9198 GCA_966243125.1 uncultured Niastella sp. | reverse complement strand
ATTTCAAAGTCGCGTTGCTGCAGCGTGATCACCGCCTTAAACTGAAGCCCTTTGTAATAATTGTTTGAACCGGGATTTTCATCCTGCACAACTTCCAATGCCGGAAATTGATTATGAAGATATTCCAAAATGACAGGGATAAATTCATCGGCATAACCTGCCCGTTGCTGCAACCTAAACCTGACGGGGCCAGCATTAAAAACAGTGGTCAGCACATCCTGCAGAGCTGTAAAATGTTCTGCTATCGCTTTCTTTTCAAAAGCATAGCTACCGGTATCTGTTCCTGATGATACCATACAACCAATAGTGAAATGCGGTGAAAATCCTTTTACCTGAAAGGGTTGCGACCGCACATGGCGTTGCGTGGTGCAGTATTTTATATGCGCAGCGTTATTAGTGCCTTTTTGCTTTTTCTTTTTACTGCTGATGTACAGCGCCAGCGCATTGGTAGCATCGCTCAATACCTCACAGTTGCGTAAAGCCGAAACAACTTTATCCTGGTCAACTGTGGCTACTACCGAACAGGTACCCAACTGACTGAGGGGCGAAACCTGCAAAGGCATAAAGTGATGCCGCGATAAACATTGCAGCGTTTGCAGCGATCTTTCCAACAAACGAACAAAGTCTGTATCTGCCGGTTGCACAAAACGGTTCAGCTCATATTGCTTTAATAATTCAGGGGCAGATAACTGCTGCGTCCGGCGCGCAAAAACTTCCAGCAACAGCGAATTGAGGTCAGCCCCCGACAATTCATTGGCCAGTATATTAAGGAGATTTTCGTTTCCGGTGCGTTCGGCAATTATTTTTCCGATCTTTCCCATTCACCAATTTAATCATTAAAAAACGTACATTAGAACCCCATTTATAAAAAAGATAAATTCATAGCAACGATGCCAGCCAAACCAACCTTAGTTCGTATTCTCATTATTGTAAGTTTTTTGCATATTATAAATATTCCCCATGCCGCTGGTCAGCAAAAAGCAGGCTTTACTGTGTTGGGCGTCTATACCGCCAAACACGACCTGGCGCACATCAGCTTTGTACATGAAGCTAATAAATGGTTTGCCCAACAGGCAAACCGGTATCATTTTCAATACGATTCAACCAACAACTGGAGCCTGCTGAACACCAGCAACCTTGCCAAATACCAGGTGGTTGTTTTTCTGGATACGCGGCCTGATGATTCCACCCAACGGAAAGCCCTGGAAAACTATATGCAACACGGCGGTGGCTTGCTAAGCTTTCATTTTGCCGGTTTTGCCTTAACGCCTTCTACTTATCCGCAAAACTGGGATTGGTACCATAACACCCTGTTAGGCGCCGGACAATACAGTGGCAATACCTGGCACCCCACACCCGCCATTTTACGGGTTGAAAAAAGCAATCACCCCGTTACCCGGCATTTACCGGTAACGTTTAGATCTGCCCCCAATGAATGGTATAAATGGGAAAACGACCTGCGAAAAAATCCGGAGATAGAAATACTACTGTCCATCGATTCAACCAACTTTCCCCTGGGCACTGGTCCCAAACAACATGAGATCTGGCATTCGGGGTATTACCCCGTAGTATGGACGAATAAAAAATACAAACTGCTATACGTGAACATGGGGCATAACGACATTGACTACGACAATAAAACCAATAAGGAGTTATCCTTTCAGTTTGAGAATAAGGAATATTGTCAATTGATCATTGATGGGCTGTTTTGGCTGGCAGGCAAAAAAACAGGAAAAGGTACATTATATACTGGCAAGTAATTATGCAGGAAGGTAAAGGTGAATGGTGGCGCCTTTATCTTCAACACCTTCTGCCGCAATAAAGCCATTATGGTTCTCCACTACTTTTTTGGCAATGGCCAGGCCAATGCCCGTGCCTTCATAATCTCTGCGGCCATGCAGGCGCTGGAACAAGCCGAATATTTGATCGCTGAATTTAGGATCGAACCCGGTGCCGTTATCGGCAACGGTAACATGCCAGTACTTTCTTTCCATATTAACAGTTGACCTGTTTATCTTATGGCCATCAACCACTTCAGACCGGATGGCAATATAGGGTGGCACGCCTTGCCGGGCAAACTTGATGGAGTTAGCAATGAGGTTGGTAAATAATTGTTTGAACTGAAAAGGAATAAGAGATAACACGGGTAGCGCCCCACAATCGACAACCGTACCGGTAGCGGTTATTTTTTCCTGCAACTCCTGTTTTACTTCAGCCAGCAACAAACTGAGATCGGTTTTTTCAAAATGCTTTTGCGAAGTATTGGTACGGGAATAGGTTAGCAGGTCGTTTATTAACAGCTGCATTCTGCTGGCGGCATTGTCCATACGATAAAAGAAATTCTTTCCATCCTCACTCAGGGAATTTACTTCCTTTTCCAGAATGCGCTTGCTGAACATCTGGATCTTGCGTAAAGGTTCCTGCAAATCGTGGCTGCTTACATAAGCAAATGAAGTAAGCTCTTCATTCATTTTGGTGAGCTCGCGGTTCATTTCTTCCAGCTTTTTAGCATATTTTTTTTGCTCAGTAATATCCATCAATGCTTCGGTCCTTATTTGTTGTGTCTTTATTTGCGAAGCAATGCGCGAGATCAATTCTTTTGAAGAGAATGGTTTGGTAAGGTAATCGTCGGCGCCGGTTTCCCACCCTACTATTTTTGACTCCTCGCCGGCCCGTGCTGTTAACAAAATAACGGGAATATGCGCGGTTGTTTTGTTTGCTTTTACTTCCTGTAACAACCCGATACCATCCAGCACAGGCATCATAATATCACTTAAAATAAGCGCCGGTTGTTGTTGTTGTAGTTTCTGTAATGCTTCCTGTCCGTTATTGGCAGTGATCACTTTAAAATGAGCTGTTAACACAGCCTGCAGGTGTTCACGCATATCGGCATTGTCATCCACTACCAGCACCAGCGGCAAACCGTTGCTTTCAGCAACGGCTGTTTCATTGGTTGTATTGTTCTTTACCAGTAGTGTACCGGCTTCTTCCACATACATATTGGAAGTAAGCATGCCTTCCTGGTCATTTTGATTAACCGTAGTTATATGCTGTTGCGGCAGGTGTTCCTTACCCATTGGTATTCGAACGGTGAACGTGCTGCCTTTCCCCAATTCACTTTCAACCCCAATATCACCTTTATGCAACAACACAAATTCTTTTATAAGTGATAAGCCAATACCGGTTCCTTCAAAAGTACGGCCCGTTACATGTTGCACGCGATGAAAACGTTCAAACATATGTGGCAATTCCGTTTCGGGAATGCCAACACCGGTATCTTTTATTTTAAGCACCGCATATTTATCTTCAGCCTCCAGTTCAACCGTAATATTACCGGCCAGGGTATATTTGAATGCATTCGACAGCAAATTAAAAACGATCTTTTCCCACATGTGCCGGTCAACATACACCGGTTGAATAACCTTATCGGCCTTAATAATGAGTTGCATACCTGCCTTTTCAATAACGGCCCTGAAATTGGCAGCCAGGTTGGTAGTTAATGTAACCAGATTGGTCAACGTATAACTGGCCTGTTGCCTGCCCGATTCAATACGGCTGAAATCGAGCAGGGTATTTACCAGCTTTAATAACCGCAACGCATTGCGGTGCGTGGTTTCAATATTCTGCCGCTCAATAGCCGATAAATTACTTGTTGGCTGATTCAGCAGTTCTTCCAGCGGATTTAAGATGAGGGTAAGTGGCGTTCTAAACTCGTGGCTGATGTTACTAAAGAAAACAGTTTTTGCCTTGTCTATCTGTTCCAGTTCCTTAGCCCGTTTTCGTTCTTCCTCAATGGCCAGCATTTTATTGATCTCCAGCGAAACCCGTTCGCCGATCAGCTCACAAAATTGTTTGAAATGATGATCAAAAAGCCGGTAAGGGTTCAATGCCGCAAAAATAATTGCATAGGGATGGGTACTGCCTACCGCAGTAATAGGAATATAAACAAACCTGGTAGCAAAGGCTTTCCATTCTCCTTTTGGAATTTCCTGATTAAGCGTATTTATTTCAGCAACGGTTAATTTATTGCATGCATAAACCTGGCAAAAATCCTGTGTATCTGTAACGGGCGTTTCCAGATCAATGACCGCAGGCAGCAGGTATTGTTGATTGTTGGTGCCGGCCGAAGCAGTAACAGTAGCCGTATTGCCATTGTCATCAATTTTATACACCATGGCAAAAGGAAAATCTTTCTTGTTCTTTTCCAATGCGTCCCCTACATTCTGGTAAATAACCTGTAACGACTTTTCATCAAATGCAATAGCGCCTAAGTCGCGTAAAGTTTGTAACGACCTTTCATTTATAATACGTTCAGTATTGTCAGCACAAACACAGAACAGGCCCTTCATAGTTCCATCCTCACCCGGCACGGGGCTATAACAAAACGATACATATACTTCTTCCTGGTAACCCTTACGCTCCATAATAAAAAGCATAGAATCGTCATACGTACCTTCATTCTGTTGTACACTCTGTATTTTGGGCAGCAGTTGATCCCAGATCTCTGTCCATACAGCTGAGGCTTTAGCGCCTAAAGCGGAGGGGTGTTTCACACCCAAAAAATGCGCATATTGATCATTATAAATATTGATAAGCGAAGGACCCCACCATACAAACATGGGTTGTGCCGAGGTAAGAATAATACGAACGCAGGTTTTTAAACCCTGCTCCCAGGTTTCCGGATCTCCCAGTGGTGTGCTCCCCCAGTCAAAATTGCGAATACGCTCTCCCATATCACCACCACCTGATAGAAAGTCCAATTGTTTAGTTATAGATACGTTTTTTTCCATGTTGTTTATGCCTTGGTACAAGCATCGGTTTTTCATATTTAATTTTCTGCTACCTCAGGCTGAGCAATAAGTTGCCCAGCAAAACGCAAAACGCCAAACAACCAATGCCACCTTTATGCTGGTATTACCCCTTCGTAGCAGGCATATAGGCATAACGCTCCGCATTTGGTGTTACACTTTCAAATGATATGCCATTTGAACAGCGCATACATCCTATTACCATATGATGATGTAAGCCTGTTTGGGTTGAGCGCGGGTACTACCGCAGGCACAGTTTTTTTCCAGCTACAAAGAAATACATGGCCATGAAACCGACTCAAACATCGCCCGGCAGTGAACAGCAAATGCAGCATAAACCCATAGTAGATGATGTTACCCACCAGCCCGGTGGCAAGCTTAAAAACAAGATCGCCCTCATCACCGGCGGCGATAGCGGCATTGGCAAAGCAGTGGCTATCTTGTTTGCCAAAGAGGGCGCTAAGATCGCCGTCAATTACCTGAACGAACATGAAGATGCAAAGTCAACAAAAACATTAATAGAAAAATATGGCGGGGAAGCATTACTTATACCCGGCGATATCAGCAATGAAGATTTTTGCCGCCAGTTGGTGCAGAAAACGGTAAATCATTTTGGCCGTATAGATATCCTTGTTAACAATGCCGGTACCCAGCACCAGGCCAAAAGCCTCGAAGAGATCACCACCGAAAACCTGGTCCATACCTTTCAGGTGAATGTATTTGCAATGATCTGGATCACGCAATCGGCCCTACCCCATATGCCTAAAGGCAGCGCCATCATTAATACTACATCTGTAACTGCTTATCAGGGTAATGCATTGCTGTTAGACTACAGCGCCACCAAAGGCGCAATTGTCGCATTTACCCGTAGCCTTTCAGCCAGCCTGTTAAGCAAAGAGATCAGGGTAAATGGTGTGGCGCCAGGCCCCATCTGGACGCCCCTTGCTACTTCTACCAACGATGAAGAAAGCAACAAACACCATGGAGAAAATACACCGTTACAAAGAGCCGGCGAACCGGTTGAGGTAGCGCCCAGTTATTTGTTCCTGGCCTCTAAAGATGCTTCGTATATGACCGGGCAGGTATTGCACCCCAACGGCGGTTCTATCATTAACGGATAATAATTATAAATGCGAAGTAACGGCGGCATGTATTTGCCGCAACACTTTATCGCGGGTGTTGTTGTACCCCATTTCAATGGAATTATCGATCCAGCAATGCACTTCCATTTTAACCGTATCGCCATTATAATCCGTAAACAATATTTGCACTTTGTCATCTTTTACTTCGGGAATAGGCGCCAGTGCCTCCCTTATTTGCTGTTCAATGGCCTGTAGGTTCAATTTGCCGGGAAACGTAAGCACCACGTCAATGCGCCGTTTGCCACTTAACGAGTAGTTGGTAATTGGTTTTTGAAATATTTCCTTATTTGGCAACATAATGTGCAGGCCCTGAAAAGTACGGATGATAGTAGACCGTAGTTGGATCTCTTCCACAATTCCGGTAAAACCGTTTGTGTCTACTATATTGCCAACATCGAAAGGTTTTCTGAAAATGATAAATACCCCCGAAATGAAATTGGCCGTGAGGTCCTGGAAAGCAAAACCCAGGGCAAGACCAATAATACCAGCACCTGCCAGCAGCGAGGTAATGGTTTTTTCAAGATGCAGCAATTGCAAACTGATAAAAAGGCCTACAAACAATAAAGCAATAAAAAATATACTGGAAAACAACCCACTAATGGTTGGCTTATGAGATATTCTTATCAATAGTTTGTTTACTACCTTCCGCAGAAACTTAGCCACAAAAAAGAAAACGGTAAATACAAGAACGGCCAATAACAAGTTGGGCAGCATTTTTATGAACAGTACCAACCACGTCTCCAACTTTTGTCTTATTAATTCAAACCATTTTTCCATAGAGGATCTCATTTGATACATATGATGGCTAATCCCAATAAATCAATGCCAACCCATAAACGCAGCTATATCGGCCCTTTGGGGAAAACCTACCCCTTATTATTTCCACTGATCATTATTGAACCCATATCAGCTTTGCTTTTATGTACATTTAAAAAAACTACCATTGTATGACACGCAGCTTGCTCTTGCTGATTACCTTATCTTTTTCTGCCATTGGTTTTGCACAAAAAGGCGCTTCAGTTTCCTTTGAAAAATGGTTAAGTCTTAAAAGGGTTGGTGACCCCATAATTTCACCCGATGGCCGAACCATTGTATATTCCCTGCTTACCACCGACTGGGCCAATAATGCATACGATTCTGAACTGTGGATGAGCCGCGATGGAGAAACGCCGGTACAATTGACCCGTACCAATAAAAACAGCAGTTTTGCCGCCCGTTTTACCCCCGACAGCCGGTTTGTAAGCTTCCTGGCCGACCGCGGCGATAAAACCCAGCTGTATTTGATAGCAGTTGCTGGCGGCGAAGCCCTGCAGGTAACCAAAGAAGAAGACGGTATTAACAGTTATGAATGGAATGCCACTGGTACCCAGCTGGCGTTAATAAAAACCGAACCCGACAGCAAACAGGATAAAACGTTAAAGGACCGTTATGGCGCTTTTGGCGTAGAGGGCGAAGAATACAAGAACCGGCATTTGTGGTTGCTTGATTTTAATTACGACTCCGTTCTAGTGGCCGGCCAGCTTCCCTGTTATGACGCTAAAAAGGATTCAGCCAGAAAAGACTCCACTCTAAAATCGGATTGTATTTCACTACCCACAGCAAAACGGCTTACTTCAGGCAATTTTACCGTTGGCGATTTCGCCTGGAGCCCCGATGGCAAACAGCTGCTTTTTAACAAACAGGCCAGTTCACTCCTGCTGGCAGGCATTACCTCCGATATAGTTATTCTCAATATTGCCACCCAAAAAACAGATCCCCTGGTAAGCAACCCCACTGGTGATTTTTTGTATCGCTGGAGCCCCGATGGTAAGGCTTTTGTTTATCGAAGCGCCCTGAACGACAGTGTTTCAGACTATTATAAAAACAATCACTTGTTCATATATGATATGAACACCAGAACAAGCCGCGAAATTGCCACCGACATTGATGAATACAGATCGGTTACCGATTGGAATAAACAGGGTTTGTTTGTGAATGCGCTTGAAAGAACAAAACAGAAACAGTACATCGTTGATCTCAAAACCGGGAAAACAAAAGCGCTCGATCTCCCCTACGATCTGGTAGGGAACATCTCCTTTAGCCGAAACACCGACAAAATAGTATTGACTGCCCGTAATTATTCCGAGCTGAACGATGTTTACACGGGAACGTTTAAACAACCTTTAAAAAAGATAACCAGCTATACAACGCAGCTCGCAGGCTGGAATACACCAGTGAATGAAATCATGCAATGGAAAAGTAAGGATGGTGCCCTTATTGAAGGCGTTTTATCGAAACCCGCCAACTACAACCCGCAAAAGAAATATCCTTTGCTGCTGGTGATCCATGGCGGGCCAACCGGTATCGACCTTCCCGATCCTACGGCCATTTATGTGTATCCTATTTTGCAATGGGTTGAGAAAGGGGCGCTCGTATTGCGCGTTAATTACCGGGGCAGTGCCGGCTATGGCGAACAATTCCGCTCATTGAATGTGCGCAACCTGGGTGTGGGCGATATGTGGGATGTGGTAAGCGGTGTAGATTATTTAAACAGCAAAGGAATGATCGATACCTCCAGAATGGGCGCGATGGGCTGGAGCCAGGGTGGCTACATCTCAGCCTTTTTAACCACCAATACCCATATTTTTAAAGCCATCTCTGTGGGCGCCGGCATTTCGAACTGGATAACATACTACGTCAATACCGACATTACGCCATTTACCCGGGAATATTTACAAAATACGCCCTGGAATGATATGGGCATCTATCTTAAGACCTCGCCCATGACCAATATTAACAATGCCACCACACCAACACTCATACAACATGGCGAGTTTGATAAAAGGGTGCCTATTCCCAACGCTTATGAATTATACCGGGGTTTGCAGGACAAAAAAGTGCCATCGCGGTTAATTGTTTACAAAGGATTTGGCCATAGCATCAGTAAACCCAAAGAAAGGCTGGCGGCAGTGTGGCACAACTGGCAATGGTTTAACAAATATGTGTTTGGAGAGAAAGAAGAAACTATTCCGGTAGACTAACCTAACAGTTACATTCAAATTTTTGTTGCAATTATTTGCCTGTATAAATTTTAATGTGGCGGGTGATTAGATTACCAGAAAAAATAAGTAAATTAGGTTAGCGTAAAACTTCCGGTTGCTTACAATAGAAAGGATAGGTTATATCGCTTTCGGCAGCTGTTTATTGTTAAGGTCTTTTTTGATACATGCGATTAAAGTACCGGCATTTATTAACACTTCTTTCACCGT
>CBIMFG010000078.1:0-9255 GCA_966243125.1 uncultured Niastella sp. | reverse complement strand
TCTTCTTCCGTAGTGCAACTGGATGCCTGGAACTGGGAAGATGCGGCCTATAAATTGGATAACGGCATTCACCTGAACATGCCCACTTTTATTAGCCGTCCCAACCGGTTTGCTGCTTTTGCCGGCATTCGGCAGGCGCCAACAGATCCCGCCAAAGAAGCGCTGAAAAAAATTGATGAGATCAAAGACCTGTTTCGCCAGGCAAAAGCTTACTTGCAGGAAACAACCCATAAAGAAAGCAACCTGAAGTTTGAAGCGTTGAAAGGACTGTTCAATAAAACCCAAAAGCTGTTTGTTCATGCCGAGCAGGTAAAGCAAATGCTGATAGCCATTGATTTTGTAAAAGAGTTTGGTTTTGATGTGGTGTTGGTGGGCGCCAGTGAAAGTTTTCAAATTGCCGATCTGTTAAAACAAAACAATATTGCGGTGATCTTGTCTGATGAACATGCGCTGCCAGCTGCTGAAGATGACGACGTTGATCAGCCTTTTAAAACACCCGCTACGTTACAAAAGGCCGGGGTGTTGTTTGCGCTGAACGACGAACATGCCGAAAGCCGGTATCGTAACCTGGCTTTTAACGCCGGTACTGCTGCCTCTTATGGGTTAACCAAAGAAAAGGCATTGCAGGCCATTACGTTGAACACCGCTAAAATTCTGGGCGTTGATGATAAAACAGGATCGCTGGAAACAGGTAAAGATGCAAACATTGTAGTGACCGATGGCGATATTCTGGATATGCGCAGCAGCATTATTCAGCATGCTTTTATTCAGGGGCGTGAAGTGAGTTTGGAAAACAAACAAAAGCAGTTGTACGATCGCTATAAATATAAATATGAGTTGAAGTAAATTCGTATTGCTTACATTATAGGGGAGCGTCATTCATTGATGACGCTCCCTTTTTTATTGATATAAATCAAAAATCTATTTTACTAACGTAGATCAGCTTTTCTGTATGCAATACAGTAATAATATGAAGTAAATTCAGGGCATACATCTCTTTAAACTTTAATGCTTGTATATGAAAAAAATATTGGTATTGCTTTGTATTGCTGTGATCACAACCGTTTTATTGGTTTTTTGTAGTGGTCCTGCTGCTGAAGAACATATAGCTGCCGCCAGCACAGAAACCATTTCACCCGATAGCATGGCAAAACGAGGCGCTTACCTGGTGAGCATCATGGGGTGCAACGACTGCCATACGCCCAAAAAAATGGGGCCACATGGACCTGAATTTGATATGGACAGAATGTTATCCGGGCACCCGGCTGAGATGCCTGTAGCTAAATTTGATACCGGTACTGCTAAAAACTGGATCCTGTTCAATCAAATACTCACCAATTATGTAGGCCCCTGGGGTATTTCTTATTCGGCTAATCTTACGCCCGATTCAACTGGTACCGGTTCCTGGACCGAGGCACAGTTTCTTAAAGCCATAAAAGAAGGTAAATACAAAGGGCTTGATAATACCCGCCCCTTATTGCCACCCATGCCCTGGCAGGAGTACAGTAAAGCAAGTGATGATGATCTGAAAGCCATTTTCGCCTTCCTTAGAACCATCAAGCCAATAAAGAACGTAGTGCCTACTGCTACCATCAACAGGCATTAGACTTTGACAATAATCCTGTAACTTCCGTATAAAGAACTCTAACCTTTATATGAATACGGGATCATTTATACGCTGCTGCATTTTTTGTGTTGCACTTACGGCCATTGCTGCCTGCCATAACACCAATAAAGTTCAGCCTGGTAAAACAGGTTGGGTAAAACTATTTAATGGCCGCGACATCAACGACTGGGTGGTGAAGATCAATCACCATGAAGTAGGAGATAACTTCGGAAATACGTTCCGGGTAGAAGATAGCATGATAAAAGTGCGCTATGATAAGTATGGTGCGTATAACGATCAGTTTGGTCACCTGTATTATAAAACGCCTTTCTCGTATTACCACCTGGTGGTGGAATACCGGTTCACTGGCGAATGGAAAAAGGATGCACCGGAATATACTTTGCTCAACAGTGGTATTATGTTCCATTCACAGGACCCGCATACCATGCCCAAAGAGCAGAACTGGCCCATTTCAATTGAGTTTCAGTTACTGGGTGGTTTGGGCGATGGCAAGCCGCGTACTACCGGCAATATGTGTTCGCCTGGTACCAACATTGTTTATAATGGGGTGCTTGATACCCGGCATTGCATCAATTCAACTTCCAAAACGTACGATGGCGATCAGTGGGTGCGTGCCGAACTGATCGTACTGGGCGATTCATCAATCACGCACATTATTAATGGCGATACGGTAATGCGCTATTTCAAACCCCAGATAGGAGGTGGGGTGGTTGAAAACTATGATCCAAAGATTAAGCAGGATGGAAAAATGCTGTCTTCAGGGTTTATTTCTGTGCAGAGGGAGGGGCAGCCTATTGATGGTAGAAGAGTTGAGATCAAGGAGTTGAAACAGTGAGTAGTGAGCGGTGAGTTGTGAGTGGGCTCGCGAAAGTTCAGCTGTCTGAAAAATCGGAAACCTACTCACTACTGACAACTCACTACTCACAATTTTACGAATTCAATAATCTAAACGGCCTCACTCTGGGTATCCATCTTGGTACATGCTTCTTGTACTTCAAATAATCGCTGCCAAAGCGTTGCATCATACTGCGTTCTTCTACAAAAATAAAATACAGGGTATTAATGATGAAGAAGGCTACTGCCCAGGCCAGTACACTGGTTGAATACAGCATCAGCCCTTCTCCCGTAATCATAAAGAATACGCCGGTGATCATGGGGTTGCGGCAATAACGATAAGGACCTTCTACAATCAGTTTTTTGGTAGGCTCCCAGGGCGCCAGTGTTCCCTGTCCCATTGTTTTAAAAAGAAAGACTGTATACACAAACAAGGCTGAACCAACCACTGCAATTAACCAGCCAATAAGTTTGGTGGTTATTGAATGCGGTATAAAGGGATCTCTGCTATCATACAGCAGGTAGGGAATAATAAATGTTACCGTAAATGGCATTAAAAGTATGTCACGTAAGTGTTTCCAATTTGATGGCGACTCCATATGTCAAAATAGTTTTAAGCTTTATAAGCAAATGCTACGCTGTAAAATTCATATCCCTTTTCAGGGCGATTGGGCAAGTAACGATCGCGGTAATCAGATGCTCCGGAGTCTTCAAGTAGTACGAAATTATAGTGTTGCAGGTACGCGGGTAATTTTCCAGGATTATGGCGACGCATTTGAAAAACTAAAATACACCGTTTAGCTGGAAGTTGGCAATCCTTAACATGAAATTTACCACTAAGTAGTAGCAGTTTTTTGCCCCGGTTTTACCGGTATGGGTAACTATTTGATAGCAATTGGGTTAAGGCGTTTTAATGGGGGTTTAATGACTGTCGTTCTTCCGAAGGGTCACAAAACAAAGTACCGTTTCCTTTTTCCTTAAATAGGAAACAATGTCATTACCGGCTTTGCTGGATACAGTATCCCGGGTTAAGTTAATACTTACGATCAGGCTATCGTTCTCGAAAGTTTTTCTGTTTGATCCTTCATTCACTTCCGGAACTATTTCATGAAAACCGCCTTGTTTCACCAGTTGTTGAAATCGCTGATATTCATCAGACTCACTTACATATACAACTGATTTTTGATCGGCAAACAATCTTACATCCTGTTTTCTTCTTTCATTGATCCAGGCTGAATCATTATTTTTTTCCCAGGCGTAAGTAATATTGTTGAGAAAAGAATCCACGTTTTGTTTCCTCATGGTCACCAGGGCATTCAGATCTGCTATTGCAATGTCCCTTTCTTTCAATCCGGTGAATTCCTGCACTTCTTCGGGTGTGGATAAGATCTTTATGATGCTTGGGTTCTTTTTAGAATACACCAACATTACCTGCTGGTCCTTGGAATAACTATCAAAATCACTTCGCGTTACTGATTTGTGCACCGTGAGTGGGGTTCCGTTTTCGTCTGTGTATTCTACTATTATATCGAAATGTTCACTGTATTTGCCTGATTCGCCTGTACCGTCTGTGATATGACCAATTGCTTTTATTCCATCTTTCTTTAATATCTCATCATTATCAATGTTACCGCAGCCGGGTAGTATTGATACGGTCCACATTAAAATAGCAACGGCCAGTGATACACTTGGGAAAAAGGGTTTATTCGTGATCATGGCGCCAAAATAGTAACGGTTTCGGGTAATTGCAAGTTTCCGGTGAATAAAAAAAGCATCCTGATATTTCAGAATGCTTTTTTAAAATTATAGTTAGTTAAACGTTCTCTTACAATCCTGCACCATGACAGTTCTTGAACTTCTTACCACTGCCGCAAGGACAAGGATCGTTACGGCCAACTTTGGGGCCTACACGAACCGGTTCATGCTTAATGGGTTCATCGCTGAACTGGTCATTTTCATTGGCTGCATAATCATCACCACGGGCATCTACCTCTTCTTTATTGGCACGCATGCGGCTCATGTCGGTCTTTTGTTCATGACCTTCACGTATTTGCTGAGGATTCTGTTGTTCAACAGGAATGCCTGCATGGCATAAGAAGCTGATGATGTCTTTATTTACATCACTGTCCATTTGTTTAAACTGATCGTAGGCACTGATCTTATAAATAACCAGCGGATCTTTTTGCTCCAAGTAAGCTGTTTGCACGCTTTGTTTCAGATCATCCATTGCACGCAGGTGCTCTTTCCAGGCTTCATCTATAACAGCCAGGGTAATCTGTCTTTCCAGTGCGCTGATCAGCTCACGGCCATTTGTTTCCAATGTTTTGTTCAAGCTGGCCAATACCTGCAAGCCTTTTTTGTTATCAGTGAAAGGAACCACCACATTTTCAATATGGCTGCCTTGTTTGGTACGAATATCCTGGAATACCGGTACCGCCTGTTTTTGCAGTTCTTCGGTTTTATGCTGATAACGGCCAACTGCTTCCTGGTACAATTTTTCAGCCAGGTCGTTGGCTTTATCTTTTCCAAATTCTTCCTCGGTAATGGCGCTGTCGATACCAAAGTTTACAATAGCTGCCAGTTTAAATCCTTCGTAATCGCTTTGCTCCTGGAATGAGTTCACCAAACCTTCAGCAACAATATAGAAGGCGTTATCGAGGTCAAGCGCCAAACGGTCGCCAAACAACGCGTGGTTACGTTTTTTATAAACTACATTACGTTGTTTATTCATTACGTCATCGTATTCCAGCAGGCGCTTACGAATACCAAAGTTGTTTTCTTCTACTTTCTTCTGTGCACGTTCAATGCTCTTGGTGATCATGCTGTGTTGTATCACTTCGCCTTCTTTGTAACCAAAGCGGTCCATGATACTGGCAATACGTTCACTACCAAACAAACGCATCAGATCATCTTCAAGCGATACATAGAACTGAGTGGTACCGGGATCGCCCTGACGGCCGGCACGACCACGCAACTGGCGGTCAACACGGCGGCTTTCGTGGCGTTCAGTGCCAATGATGGCCAAACCTCCTGCTTCTTTAACGCCGGGTCCCAGCTTAATATCCGTACCACGACCGGCCATGTTGGTGGCAATGGTAACAGCGCCAGCCAAACCGGCTTCAGCTACTACCTGGGCTTCACGGGCGTGCTGTTTGGCGTTTAATACGTTGTGCGGGATCTTTTTACCCTGCATCATTTTACTCAGCAATTCACTCACTTCCACGTTGGTAGTACCAACCAGTACCGGCCGGCCTGCAGCACGCAGTTTTTCTATTTCCTCAATTACTGCCTTGTATTTTTCGCGTTTGGTTTTGTATACGAGGTCTTCCTGGTCTTTACGGATAGCGGTAACGTTTGTAGGAACGGTTACCACATCCAGTTTATAGATATCCCAGAACTCACCGGCTTCAGTTACCGCAGTACCCGTCATACCACCCAGTTTGTGATACATACGGAAGTAGTTCTGCAGGGTAATGGTAGCGTAGGTTTGCGTAGCGGCTTCGATCTTCACATTTTCCTTGGCTTCAATGGCCTGGTGTAAACCATCGCTATAACGGCGGCCATCCAAAATACGGCCGGTTTGCTCATCTACGATCTTTACCTGACCATCCATTACTACGTACTCAACATCTTTATCGAACAACGTGTATGCTTTCAGCAATTGTTGTACAGTGTGAATGCGATCGGCTTTGATGGTATATTCGTTAAGTACAGCTTCTTTGCGTTGTAATTTTTCTTCAGCTTCATAATCACCCTTGTCAATTTCAGCCAGGTGAACCCCAATATCGGGCAATACGAAGAACTCAGGATCTTCACCGGCGCGGGTGATGGCCTGAATACCTTTATCGGTTAAATCAACTGAATTGTTTTTTTCATCAATGTGGAAGAACAGTTCTTCATCAACCATCGGCATTTGTTTCTGCTGATCGGCCAGGTAATAATTCTCGGCCTTTTGCAGTTTTACTCTTGTACCGGGTTCGCTCAGGAATTTGATAAGGGCGCTGTGTTTGGGCAACCCGCGGAAAGCGCGCATCAATGCCAGGCCGCCTGATTTTGGGTCATCGTCACCACTTTCAAACAGTTTCTTTGCATCTATCAGGTTCTTGTTCACTACCTGCTTTTGCATTTCGAACAGGTTGCGAACACGGTCGCGTAAAATATGATATTGTTGATCTTCGCCGCGTGGTACCGGACCTGAAATGATCAACGGTGTACGCGCATCATCGATCAATACGCTATCCACCTCATCCACCATGGCGAAGTGGTGTTTGCGTTGCACCATTTCTTCAGGGGTATGCACCATGTTATCACGCAGGTAATCGAAACCAAATTCGTTGTTGGTTCCGTAAGTGATATCGGCCTGGTAAGCTTTTCTTCTTTCGGCGCTGTTGGGCTGGTGTTTGTCAATGCAATCAACAGTAAGGCCCAGCCATTCGAAAATGGTTCCGTTCCACTCAGAGTCACGTTTGGCCAGGTAGTCGTTCACAGTTACAATGTGAACACCGGCGCCGGCCAATGCATTCAGGTAAGCCGGCAGGGTAGAAACCAGGGTTTTACCTTCACCGGTTGCCATTTCTGAAATTTTACCCTGGTGCAACACCGTACCACCAATCAACTGTACATCGTAGTGTACCATGTTCCAGGTAATGAGGTTACCACCAGCAGTCCAGCTGTTTTTGAAAACAGAGTTATTACCTTGTATAGTAACGTAATCTTTTTTTACACTCAACTCGCGATCGAGGTCGGTTGCGGTAGACACCATTTCAGGGTTTTCTTTGAAACGGCGGGCTGTTTCTTTCACCACAGCAAATGCTTCGGGGTGAATTTCTTTCAGTACTTCCTCAATTTGTTTATCACGATCTTTTATAAGGGCATCTACCTGTTGGTAAATTTCATCCTTTCCAACGATATCGCTAAAAGGCAGTTCATCTGCCTGTTTATTTAAACTGGCTATTTCATTGTCAATTTTTTCCAGGTGTGCTTTTATCCGGCTTTTGAATTCCTGGGTTTTGTTGCGCAATTGATCGTTAGATAGCGACTGGAGAGCGGTAAAGTGTTTATTGATCTGGTCTACAAGCGGACGAATTACATTGATGTCCTTCTCCGACTTGCTTCCCCCGAACATTTTTGACAGAAAACCTAACATGATATAGCGGTTAATTATTTTTTGAAAGTAATCACAACAATTGTTACAAAGGTACACCTGGTCAAAAAGAATGCTACAGTTTGATAGCGAGCCAATTTGACAGGGACGTCAAAGGTAAGAAAAAGCAGGCAGTTGGCAGTGATAGAAGTCAATGGTTTGCAGGCAATAGCCGGGTATTTTAAGCACCATTTTTTTATATAGGGGAAATGAACCATATAAAATAGCCCGCTTGGCTTTGCAGAATACTGGTTTTCCCGCATTTTTCATTGGTTGTCAGGCCCTAGCGGCTTATTTACACCAATTGATACCTGTTACCCGGCAGCGCCTGTACAATATTTTGCATTTCGAGGCTAAGTACAGCGGCAACCAGCGAACTGGTGCTAATGCCGCAACGCAAATTTAATTCATCAATGTGCACCGGTTTTTTTTCGCTGAGCACGCCAATCAGGGCTTGTTCTTCGGCATTCAGGTTAACAAAGAGTTCTTTTTGGGGCTGGTAATTTTTGCGTTGGGGTTCGTTCCAGCCAAGGGTTTCTGCCAATTCTTGTGCATTGGTGAGCAAAATGGCCTTATTGTTTTTAATAAGCGAATTACAACCTGCACTTTTGGCATCGGCTACCCTGCCGGGGTAGGCAAATACGTCGCGGTTATAACCATTGGCAAGCTCGGCGGTGATCATGCTGCCACCTTTGGTACCGGTTTCAATTACTACTACGGCATCGCACATCCCGGCAACAATGCGGTTACGGATGGGAAAGTGGTGCTTTTCGGCAGTTATATCGCTGCAGAATTCCGTTATTAAACCTCCACCTTGTTGTACCATTTCTTTTGCCAGGTTGGTATGTTCTATGGGGTATAAGCTATCAAGGCCATGCGCCAGTACACCCACGGTGGGCACATTATGTTGAAGCGCGGCTTTATGCGCAATGGCATCAATGCCAAATGCAAGCCCGCTTATAACAAGTACATTATACCGGGCCAGTGTTTCAACCAGGTTTTCGGTAAGTTGTTTACCATACGCTGAATTAATACGGGTACCTATAACAGCAACTATACGGGGTGCATTGAGGTTAGCAGTACCGCGGTAAAACAGCATGGTGGGTGAATCGTAACAATGCAACAACCGTTGCGGGTATTCAGGCTGGTTAATAAATAACGGTTTTACATTGTACTTTTCTATGAAGTCAAGTTCTTTTTCGAGTTTGGCAAAATCCCTGAACTGTCTAATGTGTTGTGCCCGCACAGTTCCTATGCCTTCGGTTTTTTCGAGTTGTGAAATGCTTGCCCTAAAGATGGCTTCAGCTGTGTGAAATTGCTCAATGAGTAATTTGGCTTGTACGCAGCCAATTTGGGGCACATGGGTTAATGCCAGCTGATATAGCAAATCGTTTCTCATGCCTAAATTTACAACTTCCCTTTCTAATTATAACGTAATAAAAAAGCCTCAGTACGGTGCAAATTTGTACTGAGGCTGGTGAAGTATATTAAGCCCTGAGCGCGTGTCCGCCTTTGGCGGATAGTCGAAGGGTTGCTATTGACTAATAACCTGCAATTCGGTCCTTCTATTTTGTGCGCGGCCTTCTTCTGTAGCATTATCTGCAACAGATTTTGTGGCGCCATATCCTTTAAAGGTAAGGCGGGCCTGTTC
>CBIMFG010000077.1:0-9308 GCA_966243125.1 uncultured Niastella sp. | reverse complement strand
CGGCCGTTCGCTGGTAGAAGGTTTGTTTGGCATTGTACCCGATGCATTGAAAGATACGCTGACCATAAAACCGGGCTGGCCTGCTGCCTGGAATGCTGCTTCCCTGCAAACACCTGATATTGTCCTTGATTTTAAAAGAACCGCGAATGGTGATCAATATATCATAAAGCCATCTTACCCGCATAACATGAACCTGCAATTGCGGGTACGGGCCTGGAAAGATGCCATTGAAGCAGTGACCATAAATGGAAAACCGGTAAGCTGGCATGGTTTGAATGATGCCGTTGGGGAACCGGTGATAGCCATTGACACCACCGCCGCCAAACAATACACCGTAGTAATTAAATGGGCCGGCGCACCGGTTCAACCCATGAAGTACGACAGCGTATACGCCATAGGCGCACAAATAACAGCGGCTACGCCAGCAGGTTTTATTCAATCCATATTCGATCCGCAGCAGGTGTTGCAGAACATCATGTTAACCAGCAACCAGGTGCAGGCAACGGTGCAAAGTACCGCCGGACATAAAACCGCCTTTATTCAATTGCGGCAGGGTGAAATGGTGTGGTGGTTCCCGCTTTGTTTTGAAGTAAAACAACCCATTGAAATTATCGCCAGCACAGCAGATAATGAGCAGAACAGTCATTTCTATATAAAAAATAATGGCGCCGCAGTTGCCGCTAAAATAATCGTAAACTCATTTGTACAAACAAGACAACTGGCAGCCAATGCAACCACTGATGTTATAGAAGTGCTGGCTGCAGCATTGGTGCCAGGTAGCAATCGTGTACGGGTAGAGTGGGAAGGGCACCAGGTTGATACCACCATCATGAACTGGCAGGTGACAGCCAATGCTACCAGCCGTTTTGAAAAGGTGGATCTTACTAAGTATTATAACGATAAAGTGACGAATATTTTCCAGCAGGCGTATTTGTCGCCCCGCCCACAGGCGCCAACGTTACAATTGCCTACGCAAGGAATAGGCAACTGGTGTTATCCGTTGGTGCAGGCTGTAATTGATGATGCCGGTTTGCGTAAGGCGGCTGTTAACAATGAATTCATATTACCACAACAGATCCCGCTGGCAACACCAGCCGATACACAAACAAAAAATATCGCGTTCACCTCAAAATGGGATAATTATCCTGACTCCATTGTGGTGCCATTATCAGGCAATGCCAGCCATGCCTATTATTTAATGGCCGGGTCAACCAACCCCATGCAAACCAGGCTGGTAAATGGTGAATTGCGGGTACAGTATAAAGATGGTACAGCCGATACGCTGGCCCTGGTGAACCCACAAAACTGGTGGCCCATTGAACAGGACTATTTTATTGATGGTGTAGGTTTTACGACAAATGCGCCGCGTCCGCTCAGGCTGCAATTAAAAACAGGAAAACTATATACTACCAAACAGGAATATACCTCCATCAAAGGCTTTTCCAATATGGCTATTGATGGTGGTGCTGCCACCATTCTGGATATGCCGCTTGACCCCAATAAAGAACTGCAGTCGGTAAGCTTACATACCATTGCCAATGATGTAGTTATTGGCCTTATGAGCGTGACCCTTACACGATAGGTTCTAATTATTTTTTAATGTCGTGCCACTTTTGCTGGTGAACCCACGTCTTGGGTTGCATGCGGATTGTTACCCTAATTATTCTATTCATTTTTACAGCGCAACTGGTTACTGCTCAAAATAAAATAAGCGGTAAGGTAGTTGACGCCCAAAACCGGCTTCCGTTACCCGACGCTACGGTTACTATTATTAATCCTGTTGATTCTGCAGCCATGGGTTTTGCAGTGGCCGACAAGACAGGTTTGTTTGAGATAAAAAATTTACCCAAAGGCAATTTTGTGTTGGGCATTACGTTCACCGGTTATTCGCCTTACACAAAGCACCTGAATATTACGCAGTCGCAATTTGTAATGGACCTTGATTCTATTTACATGCAACTGGATACTTCGTTGTTAATGGGGGCTGTTGTGGTAACAGCGCCACCCATACAGATCAAGAAAGATACCATTGAATTTAAGGCCAGTGCTTTTAAAACAAAACCCAACGCTACTGTTGAAGACCTGTTGAAGAAATTACCAGGCGTAGAAGTAGATAAAGAAGGCAACATCACCTCACAAGGCGAAGAGATCACCAAAGTATATGTTGATGGAAAAGAGTTCTTCCTGAACGATCCCAAGCTGGCTACAAAGAACCTGTCGAGCGACATGGTGGAAGCGGTGCAGGTATTTGATGACATGAGCGAACAGGCCAAGTTCACCAAGATAGATGATGGCAGCCGCAAACGCACCATCAACATCAAACTAAAGAAAGATAAAAAGAAAGGCATCTTTGGCCGCACCAGCGCTTCTGCGGGTACTGAAGGCCGGTACGATGGCAGCGGCTCCTTCAATACATTTAATAACACCCGGCAGATCTCCCTGCTGGGCAGCGCCAATAACGTAAATAAATTAGGGTTTACCGATAGTGACCTGAGCGGGCAAAAACGTGGTGGCGGTGGTGGCCGCGGTGGCGGAGGTAGTAATGGACCTGCCGCTGCCAATGGTAATACCAAATCATGGAGTACGGGTATTAATTTCCGTGATGAATGGGGGCATAAGGTAAATTTCAGTGGCAGCTATTTTGTTGCAAAAACCAACAACAGCAACGCTACCCAAAGCTACCGGCAAAATATGTTTGGTAATGATTCCTCTTCCTTTGTTAATTCCACCAGCAACAGCAGTAATATTAATATCAGTCACCGGATAAATGTAAGGCTGGAGTATACCATCGACAGTATGAACTCGATACTGGTAACGCCGGCACTCAATTATCAAAAGGGTACGTCAGGTAATGATGCTACTTCCACAACCAGGGCCACCAATGCCAGGCTGGATTATAAAGCTATTGATGGAACTACCAACAACTCCAATACCCGCGATGGAGAAAACTTTACCAATGACCTGTTGTTCCGTCATCGTTTTCATAAACCCGGCCGCACCTTTACCATGGGTTGGAACACGGCCCTGAATAATGGTAATGGCAATGGATACAATTTCTCGCCTTATCATTTTTACGATTCAACCAATACGGAATACCGTTTTGATAACCGCCAGCAAATAAACGATCAAACTACCCGTTCATTTAATAATACCATCAGTTCATCAGTAACCGAAATGCTTGATTCAAGCATGGTATGGGAGCTGAACTATGCGTATACGATTAATAAAAGCAACAGCGATCGTAATGTGTTTAATTATGATACGCTCACTGGCCAGTTTGACCTGCCTGATACTGCCCAAACCAATTATTTCGAAAACCTGTTTACGGCAAGCAGGCTGGGAACTAATTTCAGGGTAAAAAAGCAAAAATTCGATTACCAGTTTGGCGGCGCCGTAAACTTTGCCACCATGCAAAACTACACCAGCCGCATTACTGCAGCCGGTAAGGACAGTTCGTTT
The DNA here is from genome assembly GCA_966243125.1 of uncultured Niastella sp. GTDB lineage: Bacteria > Bacteroidota > Bacteroidia > Chitinophagales > Chitinophagaceae > Niastella. Next base: position 5,849 of record CBIMFG010000077.1, on the reverse strand, counting down.
ACCATGCGGCAGAGTTATACCAACATTTTCCCGAATGCCTCCTTTAATTTTAACCCGGCGCCCCGTAAGAACCTGCGGTTTAATTACCGCGGTAGCACGCGCGCCCCAAGCGTAACGCAGTTACAGAATGTGCGCGATGAAAGCAACCGCGTGAATATTCGCACCGGTAACCCCGACCTGAAACAGGAGTTTACCCATAACTTCAACCTTACGTACAGCACGTTTAACCTGACCAACTTTTTATATTTCAATATGAATGCCGGGGCCAACATCATTAACAACAAGATCTCAAACGCTACCAGTGAGCTATCGCCCGGCGTGTTGTTAACGCGGCCCGAAAACCTGAACGGTTCACAGAGTTTTAATTTTTCAGGAACGGTTGGCATTCCGCTTAAAAAAGTAACTACCGGCCGTCGCAGTCCGGTTAACCTGAACCTCACCTCAACTGCACGCTATGGCCGGGACGTAAGCAAGATCCTGGATGCGGTTCGTTATAATTATACCAGCACATTGGGAGAACGCGTTTCATTCAATTATTTTATTCAGGATAAATTGGACCTGCAGGCGAATGCCAACTTTAATTATAACAAAGCGAATTACACAACAGAGGGCACTCAGGACTATAAATACTTTGATCAGCATTATTCAATAGATGTTACTTATACCATCATGAAACGAATAATGTTCAACAACGATTTCGATTATTATGTAAATACCGGCCGTGCTGCGGGCTTTAACCAGGCCATCCCCATGTGGAATGCTTATATCTCCTGCCTGTTGTTTAAAAAGCAGAATGGGGAATTACGCATCAGCGGCTATGACCTGTTGAATCAGAATAAAAGTATTAACCGTACGGTAGATCCGATGTTTGTAGAGGATACTTACACGAAAGTGTTGCAACGCTTCTTTATGATAAGCTTTATGTACAACTTTAAGAATTTTGGAAAGGATATGTTCTCAGGCGGTAAGAACAAGCAACGTACTGGTAGAAGTTATTAATCCTTCGCTATTTTAAACGTGATTGATCCTTCTTTACCTGTAAGCTTTATAAAATATAATCCTGGTTGTAAGGGAGCAGGCAAGTCGTACCGGGTGGGGGCGCTGCCGGCTTTTACAGTTGCCTGCTGTACCAGTTGCCCGGCTTGTGTAAACACAGCCAAATGGGTATAGGTATGTTTCTTTGGTAATTGCAGGTATACATATTTTTTAGCCGGGTTAGGATAAATAACCGGCTTATCGATATTATCATCATCAAAGCGAACAGCGGGTTTATCGGGGGAAATGAGCACTGTGTTATATAAGGCATTGGCTGCTGACCCGCACGACCCATTGGTGCCGGTAGGCGCCAGGTGAAAATCGGTACAGTTTGAAGGTGGTGATGGTAAACACGAGAATATGTTAGGGTGCGAAACAAAGGCTGCACCGGCAGCTGCAGTCCAGTTTATTTTAGAACCACTTTGCAAGTTCGACAGCCACCCATTTACAATACTTTGTTGCATGGGGGCGTGTGATACCAGGTAGGAAGGGTCTGTGCTGGTTTCAATAAAGAACCCATCTTTATTCAGGTTAAAGGAAGCACATAATTCAATTACTGAGCCCTTTCCCATCTTTACTGTAGAGCTGGTTGCACCCGCCGTCCACGCACCTTCAATCTCCAGGGCTCCAAAATCATTAACGGCAATATTGGTTTGTCCTTGCGAGAAGGAACCAACCATATGCATTAACCCACCGTTGCAGATTACCAGGTTGTCGATGGTGGATACTGGTGTGGTAGCATTGCCGGTAATATTCCCCGTTATAGTTAACCTGGCGCCGTTCTTTACCAGTATTACACCGGTTTTTTCAATATTAACATTGCCAATGCTAACATTACCGGTCTGTATAACCAGGGTGCCATTAATAGTATAACTGTTGCCGCTTAAATTAATGGAGGAAGAAATACAATAAGTATTACCAGCTGCCAGCGTTGCTGAACTGACTGGTATAGCTAAACTGCCCACAGGGCAATTGCCGGTACATTGAGCAGCTGCATTCATAAAAACACAGGTTGCTACTAAAAGCAGGGTAAGAGCTTGTACAACTTTCATAGGAACGGGTCTTATAAGATAATTAGGTTGCGACGAAAATAACCTTCTCTTTTAAGGATTCAAATAGCAAAAGTCCGAATTTGATATAATGCTTATATGAGGGTTGTGGCTAAAGTTAGTATAGTGGTGTGGCGAAGGTGGTTATAGGTTAATGGTTTATATAATGGGTGAAGTGAGTAGTGAGTTGTGAGTTGTGAGTTGTGAGTGAGCTCGCGATATTGCAGATGTCTGAAAAATAGGAAACCCACTCACTACTGACAACTCACAACTGACAATTCAATAATATCTCCCAATCAACTTATTATCCACAATCAACCTTTTTATCTCCCCCGCATCAATAGGACCCTGTTTGCCATAAACGATCTTGCCACCGGGTTCTACCAGTATGGTATAGGGCAATGCGCCCTGCCAGTTAGGATCAACGGCTTCAATTAATTTGTACTTATCGTCTACAGAAAACAGGTAGTTGGTATTGGAGGCCTGTTGTTGTTGCAGGAATTTTAATACTTTATCTTGTTTGGCAGGATCGTCGGCGCTGATGCTGATGAACTCAAAATCGCGCCGCCTGAACATGCGGTTAATGGAAATGAATGCAGGAAACTCAGTAACGCAGGGGCCGCACCAGGTGGCCCAGATATTGACCAGCCGCAGTTTATCGGTATTGTTCTTGATTAAGTCTTTTAAGCCTGCTTCATCAATGGTATTTACCGATACCGGTTCTTTGGCCCATTCTTCATTGCCTTGTTGTACCAGCGATGTTTTCTCCGCCCACTTAATAGAACAGCCAAAGACCTTGGTGGTTTCAACAGCTACCGGTTTGCCTTGCAGCAAGGCCTCAATGGCATCGCGGGTATTGAGTTCGGTAGGTGTTTTGGTTGGCTTTTCAACATTGTCTATACGGCCCTGGTAACGAAGCGTACGGGCTTTATCAAATATAAATACATGTGGGGTAGCCACAGGCCCATAGGCTTTGGCGGTAGCCTGGGCATCACCATCGTATAAATAGGGAAAGTTGAAATGTTTTCGTTTGGCCCGGGCCTTCATTTCGGCATAGGTGTCGCTCATATCGGAATACCCCAGTTCATCTAACCGAACCGATTTGGGATCGTTGGGCATAATGGCCACCACTGCTACGTTTTTGGCGCTGTAGTCTTTGGTGAGTTGTATGATGCGGTCTTCATATGCCTGCGCCGTTGGACAATGATTACAGGTAAAAACGATGACCAATACCTGGGCGTTTTTAAAGTTCGACAGCGTATAGGTTTTACCATCTATACCCGGTAATTTAAAATCGGGCGCCTTTGACCCTATAGCAAGTGTTTTGTGTTCGTCGCGGATGTTGTTTACTGGCGATGCTATCGTACATATGGCAGGCAATAGTAATAGATAGGCAAGTAATCCTTTCATACAAGGTTATTTACTATAAGTTACAACTTTTCATCAAAATGAAACAACAGCATCAAATGCCTTCTTCGGTTGTCCGTTCTTATCAAATAGCATGGGATAGTTTTTGCGGCCAGGCACGGGGTATCCATCGAGCCAGGTATTTCTGTCAGAAATGCCCCAGCAGGTAACACCGGTTACCACATTTTTGTATTCCCTGAAAATGCGGAACACCTTTTTGTATTGTTCCAGTTGTTGTTGCTCGCGTTCGGCAGTAAAGGCATCATTGTCATCGGGCCGTTTAGCGCGGCGGTCCTTTTCCCAAGGATAAACAGAAATGTCGAGTTCAGTAAATTGTATTTTCAAACCCAGTGAAGAAAGCTTTTCAATGGTATTGCGCAACTCCTGTTCTGTTGGCTCGTATATTGACCAGTGGGCTTGCAAACCAACGCCCATAACCGGTACATCGGCATCAACCAGTTTTTTCAGCAACTGGTAAACACGGGCGGTTTTTTCAGGCCGTTCCGTATTGTAATCATTGTAATATAAAATGGCATTGGGATCGGCGGCATGGGCATATTCAAATGCTTTAGCAATAAACTCTTCTCCGCAGATCTGATACCACATAAGGTTATACAGACAAGCATTGTTCTTTTCATATGCAAGGTTTTAAGTTCCGAGTTCCGAGTTCCGAGTTCCAAGTTCCGAGTTCCGAGTTCCGAGTTTCAAGTTCCGAGTTTCAAGTTCCAGGTTCCAGGTTCCAGGTTCAGAGTTCTTAGTTCTGTGTTCTTAGTTCTTTGTTGTTTTCCTTTTTCATTTCTCATTCTTCATTTCACATTTATAATTTCTAAAAGGCTGGCGGCCCCAGGTAGCTTTTCCGTACACCACCCCAGTCAATAACAATTTTCTGCAACACAATGCCGGGGTCAACGGCCCATATTTTTAAAGTGTGCCTGCCTGCTTTTAAGAGGTTATGGGTGGAGGTGCTGATGCGAATGTTATCGCTTACCGATTGCGCCCATGCCTTTTCGGAATTGTCGGCATGCAGATTCACTATTTGCGGTGTTTCGTTATCAAATGAAACCGCATAGCGTAACCCGGCTGATTCATTAAAGGGCAGGGTTGGCGAGCAATACACCATTACTTTGGTAGCACCGGAATCGGTGGTATACAGATCGTATTCAAGATGGGCAGCTGTTGGCTTAAAGCTGGCTGCGTACGGTGATGCGGGTAAGAGGGTCATGCCACCATCAGTTCTTCCTATGTAGGGGATGTGCTCCCATTGTACTTCTTTTTCTGCAACGTTATTGGTATACTGCTTCGCTTCCAAAGCAATGTATCCATCACATTCCACCAATGTTTCCTTTTTAATGCCGGGGATAGCTGATTTTTCCAGGATGGCGTAAACAGTTACTTTGGTATTGTCAGAACCGGTAATGGTAACAGGCACCTTGTGTTTTCCTGGAGGAACTGCCGACCATTGCACAAAAATGGGGATCCGTTCTTCTTTTGTTATTTGTCCACTGGTATTGGGTACATGTAACCAGCTGTTTGTTTCAATGGAATACGTAAACGGCGTGGCGCCGCGGTTAAACAGATCTATGTATTGATACGGCAGTTTTCTGTTGCTCAGCGCCGGAAGGGTAGCGCTGGCTGAATCATTAGGCCAAACTGCTTCGGAACCTTCAATAGAAACACCCATGCTGGCTTGCACCATCGGTGTAATGGTTTTTACTTCCGGCATTTTGTTAACCGGTGGTTGTTGCCAATTGGTATAACCAATATGCGTTTGATCCATCATGTGATTCCATTTACCATTGGCCATTACCTTGTTGTATTGAATGGTAAGCATAGAATCGTTAAGGTATAATGTACGAACGCTGTCGGCAAGGTCGTTGGTAGCTGCCCGGCCCTGTTTGGCATACAAATAGTTTTTACCTGCGGCTACATACATGGCATTCAAATTAGCGCTGGCTTTTATAGGAAATAATACCAGTTGGTAATAAGCATCCTGGTAATTGGCTGGCAGCAACCGGCCAATGGAGTCGGCTAGTTGAGCCAGTTCCCGGTAATCATTTACTACGCTTTCAGCTTCCCGATAATTTACCTGGCTGTAGGTATCGGGCGATAGCAGCTCGGGTTTACGCCTGCTGTTGTATTGCGTATATTGTAAGAGCAGATTAGCTATGTGCGAGGCTTGTTGTTTTCCAAATTGTTGTGCGGCCCATTCCTGCGTGTAATAATAGTTGCTATTTTGGTTGTATTGTGCAGGCGCCCAGGCATAATCCAAAAAGAAGGAAATGGGCAGTTCCATAGGTTTCAGGTCGCCTACGTTTACGATCCAAACGCGGTTCACCCCATATTCATAGGCCAGGTGCA